>JBLNGL010000665.1:0-2689 GCA_050264735.1 Ignavibacteria bacterium
CAAGTACAGTTTCAAGGAATGTAGTGCAGTCCAACCCGGAAAAATTGATTACAAGCTTTTCATCTCCTGATTTCTCCAGTGCGGATGCTTCATAATCTGTTCCGATAAAGCTTTCTCCAATGTCCGAAATTATATCACCGATTGGTTTTTCTGCAAGATTTTTCTCAACCGCTAATCGAAATTTGGAACTGCAAATTTCAAAATCTTTTTCAGAATAAATTTGAGCAAAAGAATAGTTTGCTGCTAAAATAAAAATTCCCGACAAGCATCGGGATAAATCAAGTCTAACCATTCTTATCTTTTTTGAATTTTTAATTTTGACTTTTGATTTTATATAATATCTTCATCTGATTCAACTGAAGAGTACTCCTCAATCTGCCTGCTGTGCGCAAGATTTTCAAACCGGGCATAATCTTTAATAAAAGCTAATCTTATTTCTCCTGTCGGTCCGTTTCTTTGCTTCCCCACAATCACTTCGGCAACTCCTTCTGTTGGACTCTGATCATCGGAAAAGTTTTTTATTCCATACATCTCCGGGCGGTTTAGAAACACTACAACATCGGCATCCTGCTCAATTGAGCCGGATTCTCTTAAGTCGGACAATTGGGGGCGCTTTTCGGTCCTTGTTTCTACGGCTCTATTAAGCTGAGCTAGTGCAATTACAGGTATGTTCAGCTCTTTAGCAAGAGATTTAAGCGATCTTGAAATATGAGATATTTCTCTTTCGCGGCTTTCGGAATTTGCGGGACCCTGCATCAGCTGCAGATAATCAATTATAATCATTCCGACATTTTTTTCCGCTTTCAGTCTTCTGGATTTAGCTCTTATTTCCAGAACCGTTTGAGCCGGAGTATCGTCAATATAAAGCGGAGATTCAATTAATTTATGAGCGTTGCGGCTCAGCTTCACTCCTTCTTCATGCGGGAGTTTCCCTGTTCTAACCAAATGTGCATTTAATCTTCCTTCAGCACATAACATTCTAATAACAAGCTGCATGGTAGACATTTCAAGACTGAATATTCCGACGGGAACTTTGTGTTCAACTGCCGCATTACGTGCAACCGTCAATGCGAATGCAGTTTTTCCCATGGAGGGTCTTGCAGCAATAATTATAAGATCCGATTTTTGAAATCCGCCGAGCATATCATCGAGTTCATAAAATCCTGTCGGAACAGAAAATTTTTGATTCGTCTTGGAGTGAATAGCTTCGATATATTCCAATGCATCACGAACAGCACGGTCCATTCCTGTAAAAGTTTTCTTCAGGTGTTTTTCAGTAATTTCAAAGATGCTTCGCTCGGCATTATCCAGTATATCAAAAGCATCGTCAGTTCCTTGATAAGCTGATGCAGCTATTTCATGTGAGCTTGCAATTAATCCTCTCAGGATTTCTTTTTCCAAAATTATTTTCGCATGATACTCAATATTTGCTGCTGAGGAAATATTCTGCGACAGCCTGCTTAAGTATAGAGCCCCGCCGACTTCCTCGATCCGCTCTCTTTTTTTCAGTTCTTCATATAATGTCACCGTATCAATTGGTTCGCCCGATTGAAAAAGCGAAACCATCGCTTCAAATATCAATTTATGCTCTTTTAAATAGAAGCTTGAACTTGTCAACAATTCCAACGCCTTGGGAACAGCCTCTTTTTCTATCAACATAGCACCCAAAACAGCTGCCTCAATTTCAGGGGCTGAAGGGGGTTTTACATCAGCTGGAATCACATTAATAGAGCCTTTATTTGCTTTTTTTGCCATAATTCTTAAAAACTGCAGGGATTCCAAAGATAATATTGTGGAACCTTTTCACATTGCCCTTGTTATCCACAAGTTATGAACAGGATTTTTACTCTCTTTATACGAGGAAAAATATAAACTAAAATTTGAATTAACAACAAGATTTTACAGGGATGAAAAAGGATACTATCTTTCCTAAAAAACTACATAAGAACTATAAAATTTTCAATAAATTGTATAAGGTTTCAACAGTATTTCTGTATGAATTAAGGTCTTCCAAAAGAAGACCTTAACATTTTTATTTAATTTTTTAAAGAATTGATTTGATGAGAAGATTTTCAGAAAAACTTCACCGAAGTAATAACATTTTCTTTGTTTCAGAATAATTTTTTTGGTTCAATCTGCAAAAATAAACTCCGCTCGAGAGTCCGGAAGCATTAAAAATAATTACATAATTACCAGCAGGTATATATGAATCAACTAAAGATACTGTTTCCAATCCCAGAATATTAAATATCTTTAATGATGTAAAACCTGATTCCGGTAAAGAGAATTTGATTTTTGTAGAAGGATTAAACGGATTAGGATAATTCTGATAAAGTTTGAATTGTTTGGGCAGTAATAGTCCAGAATCATCTTTTAATCCTGTTATAGGTTCCGGAAATAAATTTCTTCCCGGCCCCCCGAAGGCTCCCATATCATTCCTTACGGTACCTAGTGAAGGAATTTCTGCAATTCCGGGATTGCTTGAGTCTTCCGGATCATTATAAATTGAATTCGAATCACCGGCATCTATACACGGGGAAAGTTCTATGTTCAGCATAAAGTTTAAGGAATCAATTATCGGATGGGAATTTATGTTTGCATTCCCGATCCAGCCTCCTTCAACATCGCTGTATGAAACCGATGCTGTTGCGCCGGAACGGGCGGATATCTGGGGGGATGTATTTGCAGT
>JBLNGL010000666.1:0-3925 GCA_050264735.1 Ignavibacteria bacterium
GAAAATCTTTCTTTAAAAAGCTTGCATAAGTTAAGCAATATTCTAAAATTAGATATGGCTTTTGGTTTAGCTGCAATTTATTTCGGAAAATGATAGCATTTGACAATTCGTATCTCTCGGATAAAATAAAATTGGTAGCCGGCACAGATGAAGCAGGCAGAGGTCCGCTGGCAGGACCTGTGGTTGCGGCTTCCGTAATTTTTCCGGCCAGAGCTTATATAAAAGGAGTAAGGGATTCAAAACTTTTAACTGAAAAGGAGAGAGAAAAACTTTTACCCAGGATCCTGCAGAAATGCATTTCATATTCTGTCGCTTCAGTCCCTCACACAAAGATTGATCAGATTAATATTTTACAGGCCTCCCTCCTGGCAATGTCCATTTCGGTAAAGAGACTGAGGGTAAAGCCGGATCTTATTCTGGTGGATGGGAATAAAATTTTTTACAGTGAAATACCTGCGCTGCCCATAGTTGACGGAGACGAAAAATCATTTGTAATAGGTGCAGCTTCAATTATTGCTAAGGTTGCCAGGGACAGGATAATGAAGAGATTGTGCAACTACTTCCCGCAGTATTTCTGGTCGAAAAATAAGGGCTACGCAACACCGGAGCATATAGAAGCACTCAAGCTTTACGGTGCTTCCATACTGCACAGAAAAACATTTATAAAAAAAATATTTACCCCGATTTATGAACCTGAATTTGATTTCGAGACTGAACTGCCTGAAGATTGAGTTTTTAAATATTAAAGGGAAAACTAATCGATTATTAATTTCCTCATGAGCATTTCATCCAAAGATTTCGGTAAAGAAGGGGAGGAGCTGGCAGTACAGCTTTTGGTTTCTAAAGGATATGAGATTATTGTCAGGAATTACAGATATAGGGATAAAGGTGAGATAGATATCGTAGCAAGGGATCCCGAAACCGGTTATACGGTATTTGTGGAGGTGAAATCGAAAACCAACCTGGAGTTTGGCGAACCTGAATACTCAATTACAAAAAATAAAATCAAACAGATTAAAAGAATGGCTGCCGCATACCTGTTTGAAAAAGAAATTACCGAATTGTCATGCCGTTTTGATGTTGTTACAGTGCTTAGAAGATCGAGACAGTCTCCCCTGATCAACCATTATATAAACGCTTTCGACTAGAGATTTTCGCTATTGAATTTTCGGAGGATTCTTCCAGTTTACGGATCCGTTTTCAAATCTGTATTTCAACATCGGAAGAACTACGTTATTCCATTGCCTGTCAAAATAATTAAAAGCTTTGTCCCATTCTTCACCGTCTCCCCAGCCGTCGTGATTAAGAGTAACCTTTATGGTATTATCATCCTGCTCTGTAAATCGGATTGTAACATGTGTCAATTGCTGCCTTACGGTGGGCATAGTCGGCGGTGCATTCCATGTAAAGGAAATCATTTTATTTGTCTCATAGGCAAGAATAATATTCCCTTCTCCCCCTTTTTTACCTGCTTCGGCGGATTGGTTAAAATACATTTCATAGGGACCTTTTACCCTGAAAACAATATGACAGGCGGGTGCAAAAAAAGATTTTACTCCTTCTTCCGTTGTCCATGCTTCCCACACCTCCTCAAGCTTAGCGGGGACATTAATTTCCGCATAAATAGATCTCTCGGCATTCTGAGCAGGCAGTTCGTCATGGAATAATAAAAATAAATTTAACAGGATAACCAGCTTCATGAAAAGATTATACCTCATGGTTTTCCTTATTGCTATTTAAAATCAGATTCATTGTTTGGGAACTAATATTACCCCCGCTGATTATGACTCCTACTCTGCCTTGCGCCTTCACTGCACCGCTTAGCAAAGCGGCAATTCCAAGTGCACCCGAGGGTTCAACAACGAGTTTCATCCTGAAGAACAAAAATTTAACCGCATCTATAATTGCACTTTCTGAAACTGTTCTCATATCATCTACATACTTCAGTATCAAAGGAAAAGTAATTTTGCCTAGAGATGAAGTCCTTGTGCCGTCTGCAATTGTCGGTGGATTACTTACCGTATGAAGGACTTTTGTCCGGAAAGATTTTGCAGCGTCATCCGCAAGCTCCGGCTCAATTCCAATTACCTTGCAGCTTGGGATCATACTTTTTACCGCTATCGCGGATCCGCTTAAAAGGCCTCCTCCTCCGCATGGAACCAGGAGATATTCAAGCTTATTAACTTCTTTTATGAATTCATAAGCAGCTGTCCCCTGTCCGGCGATAACATCTTCATAATCAAAAGGAGGAATTAATGTTGAGCACTCTTCTTCCTGAATTTTTTTTGCTACTTCTTCTCGTATTTCCTTTTCCGGATTGTATTCAACAATATTGGCTCCTAGATCTTTTGTGGCATCCTTTTTTACACTAGGTGCATTTTCAGGCATTACGATTGTTGCTTTAATATTTAATAATTTAGATGCCAATGCAACAGCCTGGGCATGATTCCCGGATGAATAAGCAACTACCCCTTTCAATTTCTGATCATCATCCAGTTTTGAAATTGCATTATAAGCTCCCCGGAATTTAAAGGCGCCGATACGCTGAAAGTTCTCGCACTTCAAAAACACCTTTGCCCAAGTAATTTTATTTAAAGTTCTCGAAGACATCACAGGGGTTACATTTGCTATACCCTTCAAAATTTCGGAAGCAGATTTTATTTTTTCGAATAATTCCTGGTGAGAATCTTTAGGAGAATTTCCAGCTGTTTCAGCAGAAACCATTTAATTACCGGAGCAATTTCAGAAAATTATTTTTATTTAACTTTATAAGATATTTAGATAATTATCTTAAATCCAAGTTAATATTAATTAGGATTTTTTTCAAACAGCCTGGAGA
Source organism: Ignavibacteria bacterium (assembly GCA_050264735.1). GTDB lineage: Bacteria > Bacteroidota > Ignavibacteria > Ignavibacteriales > Ignavibacteriaceae > DATKLQ01. Next base: position 2,840 of record JBLNGL010000666.1, read on the forward strand.
ACCCGGAATAAGGGATAAGCTCTTTTAAATCAAATGAGATCAGATTATGCTCCACAAGAGGAAGAGTTTTAAGTATATCCTCCGCTTCTGCCGCACCGTTACATTCGAGAATTAAAACGGCAAAATGCGAAATGTCATTGGTGAAGTAAAATTCCCTGATTATTCCCTTTTGAAAAAGCTCCCATACTTTCCTAGCTTCGGATTTTAGGAAGGGAGTATAGTCCTCATCCTTAATTCCAGGAACTTCTTTTTCTATTGCAAGGATTTTCATTTTTATCTTCTCACAATTTTTTAAACTTTATTTTGAACGAATAAGAAAAAAAAAATATTACAGCAGCAATTCTGGATAACTGCTGATCAGCTCCTCATACTCTTTTGCAGCAATCCCAGGATCTTTTTTCGAAATTGAAAGAGAAATTTCCAAAGAATTCAACCTGCCTGCACAGGCAAATGACTTTGCAAGTTTTTCAGATATCGAGAGTTTTTGATGGAGCCCCGTCATTAAACCTGAAAGTGCAGTAAAGCCCGCAACTGCACCGCATGTCAGTTTCCATGCAGGAGGGCCCTGACCTGCTAAAGGCCCTAATGCTGCGGTCAATCCTGCAAGAAGAGTTGCGATTGCAGTTGCAATTAAATTAATAAAAATTAACCGGGAATTCGCCTTCTTTAATTTACCGGCTTGTGCATTGACTTTCCGCAAAGATTCTTTGATCTTTTCCCGAATTATATTCCGCTCTGCATCGACACTGTTTTCCATATACTCCTCGCTGATGATTTAAAGAAATAATTAATCCTTTAAAATGAAGTTCAGATCCAAAGATAATACGAATCCGGTATTTTTTTAAAGTCTTCCGAAATACATCTCGGTTTTATATACGAATTCCACGAAACCGTTTTTATTATACTTATGAAAAACTCCCTTCAATGCATTCAGCATTGATTCATAAGTGCTTTCATTTTCACACGGCATGTAAGAAGAAGAAAGGACTTTCCCTTTCAAACCTTCAAAATGAGATACTTTAATATAATCTATGGAATGTTCCAGTAAAAAATTTTCATACGCACTCATAAAAGGAGAGGCATCAT
>JBLNGL010000667.1:0-3022 GCA_050264735.1 Ignavibacteria bacterium
GTTATGCTTACAGCATAGCTGCCGACCTGATTTATCCCGGAAATCTCAATTTGGTTTTTATTTAATATCGGTATATATGTCTTGCTTTGCCTTTCTCTCTCTGTTACGCAAGTTGCGCACGGACATAATTTTCTAAGCGTTTCAAGCTTGATTAAGGATTCAGAATCGTCATTCCATTTAATAAAAAGTTTCTTTTTTTCAAGAAGCTTTATTTGAACAGGCTCCATTAAGAAATTTTTTCGCCTGTTAATCTGTATAGAACTTCCAGATATTTTTCGCTGGTCTTCTGCAAAATCTCTTCGGGTAGCATTGGCGGAGGAGGCTGCTTATTAAAATTAATTGAAATCAGGTAATCGCGCACGAACTGTTTATCGAAGCTTTCCTGCGTTCTTCCCTTTTCATATTTATCTTTAGGCCAGAACCGGGAGGAATCCGGAGTCAGCAATTCATCCAATAAAATAAGATCATTTTTATAATAGCCGAATTCCATTTTTGTGTCTGCAATAATAATTCCTTTTGTTAAAGCAAACTCCGAAGCTGCGTTATAAACTCCCAATGCAGCGGATTTAATTTTTTCAATCGTTTCTTTATCAGCAATTTTCTCAGCATCGCGAAGTGAAATATTTTCATCATGCAAACCGACTTCGGCTTTGGTAGACGGGGTAAAAAGCGGAGTGCTTAATTTTTCAGATTCAAATAATCCTGCAGGCAGCTTAATCCCCGAAATCTCTTTTGTTCTTTTATAATCTGCCCAGCCGGACCCGGAAATATACCCCCGGACAATGCACTCAATGGGAATTACTTCGGCTTTTTTTACAAGCATAGATCTTCCTTCAAGAGAATCGGAATACTCCTGGAATTCATGGGGAAATTCTTTAACATTTGTAGTAATCAGATGATTCGGAATTATGTTACGGGTATAATTAAACCAGAATTCCGAAATTTTATTCAATACTTTTCCCTTAAATGGAATTCCCTGAGCCATTATTACATCAAATGCAGAAAGCCTGTCGGTGGAAACGATTACAAAATTTTTTCCTGCATCGTAAATATCCCTCACTTTCCCTCTTTTAACCAATGAAAGTCCGGGGAAATTAGTATCAAGAATAATTTTTTCAATCATAAAATTCCAAATTTTAATTTAGTTAATATACTTACCTGCGGAAGTTTTTACAACTTGCTGAAAAATCTTAAAAATTTATCATTTATGGTATATGGTTTGAATCATTAGTTTAACAGCACAAAAAGGATTCTGTATTTATAAGCTGAATTTGAAGAAAAAAATTAAAAACAATGCAAATATTTCTAAATGGAAGTAAAAATGTTAATAATATTTATATACTGTATCCTCTGTCTCATCACTTTTAATTCCATTATTGATTTGATGCTGTCTTCTCGAAGAGCCGTAAGGGTAAAAGGTAAATATTACCGCGAGAAAAAAGTTAATTAATTTACAAAAAATCAGTAATCTATATGAAAAAATTATTTAAATTTTCGGGCTGTTTGGGTACAATAATTATTTCCGGTATATTGATTTTTCTTTATCTTTCTTATGAAAAATCCCTAACTGAGAAAGAAATAACTGTTAAAGTCATTGATATTTCTAAAACTGAGGATAATGCTTATCTTGTTACCACAAAAAATGAGATCTTCATCAATAAAGATAATTCCTTTTACGATAAGCAGAATACTGAACAGATAAACAGCAAATTAGAAAAAGGAAAGACTTTCAAAATTAAAGTTGTTGGTGTACGGATTCCTTTCATTTTCAAATACCGGAATATTGTTAAAATTGTTGAAGAAATAAAACCCAAACCGGATAAGTGGTAAATAATTTTATGCAGTTCACTCTCCGTGTTGTTTCCCGCAAGTGAGGCTTCCTTAATAGCTATCCGATAAACCTATTATTTTTATTTTATTTTTTAAAATTAATTTAAAATAAAAAAGGCTGCCGAAAAGCAGCCTACTAAATAAAAAATGATGTTTTTTCCGTTGGAAGAGAATCCATCCTGTTGTGCACTTTTTTTTAGAAAGGGATTAGGATGAGTATATGAGGTCAATATCTTTATTTAACTTTCCAGAGATAGTCTCCATACCCTTCTGCTTTCATTTCATCTTTAGAGATAAATTTTAAAGCAGCGGAATTCATGCAGTATCTAATCCGGGTCGGTTCAGGTCCGTCATAAAATAGATGCCCAAGATGTGAATCACCGTACTTGCTTCGCACCTCGATTCTCTCCATGCCTAAAGAACCGTCAATTTTCTTTATTATAAACCTAGAATCGATCGGTTTTGTAAAGCTCGGCCAGCCGGTGCCGGAATCAAATTTATCTTTTGAACTGAATAACGGTTCACCCGAAACCACATCAACATAAATTCCTTCATCATGATTATTCCAGTAATCGTTGCTGAACGCACGCTCAGTTCCGTTTTTCTGGGTAACATAATACTGCTGATCGGTCAGCTGTATTTTCAGCATTGGATCGGAGGGTTTTTTATATTTCTCAGGGGCGGAAAGGCTCCAGGTGTTTTTAATAAAATCCTCTCTTCCCGATCCCTTTTTGTACTTATGGTAATCTTCTGGATTCTTTTTATAATAATCCTGGTGATACTCTTCGGCCGGATAAAATGCTGTAAGCTTAATAATCTTTGTTGCCACCGGTTTTTTAAATATTCCGGATTTATTCAACTGATTTTTTGAAACCTCAGCTAATTCCTTCTGTTTATCGCTGTTATAAAATACAGCTGATTGATACTGCAATCCTCTGTCGTGAAATGATCCTCCCGCATCAGCCGGATCGAAATTTTTCCAGTATATATCCAGCAGCTCGGAGTAGCTTAAAACTTCCGGATCATATTCAATCATCACCGATTCGCGGTGGCCGGTTTCTCCCTTGGAAACCCGGCTGTAAGTAGGATTCTTTTCCTTGCCTCCGGAAAAACCGGAAGTTACGGAAATAACGCCGTCAACATTTTCAAAAGGCTCTTCCATGCACCAGAAGCATCCGCCGGCAAAAACGGC
>JBLNGL010000668.1:0-3648 GCA_050264735.1 Ignavibacteria bacterium
ACGTTGCCGGGCTTATTTCGGAAGAAAAAGCCCCCAGAAAATATACCCTGGAGTGGAATGCATCAGGGTTATCCAGGGGAGTTTACTTTTACCGGTTGCAGGCCGGAGCATATAATCAAACTAAAAAGCTGATTTTGCTGAAATAAAACCTAGATTGAAGATTTCGGAAACTTGACTCCCGGTACCGGATACAAAATGATCAAAAATAAATTTATTTAAATTTCGGGTCTGATATTCTGTGTTCTGTTCTTACCGCTCCAATCCAAACACAAATAAAAACCTGAAGCTCACAGGTTCCTGCACAGCCCAAACATTTCTCTGAGTTAAATCAACAAGCGTGGCTGATGCTTCAAGCTCGGTATTTTTTTCAAGCAGATAGGCAAGAGGAAGATGCATAGTTGCCAGCAATTGGATCGGACCCCAGCCGTATGCAAAACCGACTGCTCCGGTCATCCAGGTTTCATTTTTGTAGTCATGCCTTGTGTGGGTATTATTGAATACGTATTTCCCGCCGCCGGAAGGAACATCCGAATCGCCGTATTCTTTTTCGATATAACTGTATTTACGCAGCATAAGAAGCGAGCCTAAAGCAGAAAAACGGCCTGCAATATTTACAGATGTAGAAGCCTCGAATCCGGTAGCAAAAAAATTATAGCTGCCTTGCGAAAAATCTTCCCAGGAAGGGCTGAATCCGCCTTCGTATGGGTAAGAACCTCTGATTACTCCGTTTTCAGTTGCCCCCATTGATCCGTTCCAGCGGGGAGAAGTATTTTCCATATCTATAACAGAAAACTCAAACAGCCATCCGAAATCGAAATAACTCTTTCCAAATTTGTAATTCACCCAGGGATTTATTTCAATTGTATATTCATTTTCCGAATCGCTTCTGAGCGGTTCACTATTTAGATCCTCATTTGTACTAACGGTGTTTTTATCGCGGTCAGCATACTGCAGGAAAAACAAGAGCCCAAGATCGGCATCGCCGATTTTCCAGAATTTTACCTTCGAATAAGCGCGCAGCAGATCATCTGCAATTTCATCTTCATATCTGCTGTCGGTTGAATATGTACCTATGAAATTTGCATAAGGATCCGTATCGGCCACGCTGCTCTGCCAGTAATATGTCTGCCCATGTTCTCGTCTGCTCCTGTAACGGACAGCCGATTTATAATTTTTAAATTCATAGCTTGCCTGCAGGTCAAGCTGTCCGCCATTGTAAAGGGTATAGTCATTCAGGAACCAGGCATCGAAATTCTGACTTGAGGTTTCGAAGATATGAGCACATGGAGTAGTAGTCCATCCCCAGGTGAGATGATTTGAAACCATCTCAGTACCGTTCCTGATGAATCTGATTTGAGCTTCCGGGGCATATGTTTTTTTGATCTGATACTGCACTCTTAATCCTAATGGATTGCCGAAAAGATAGTTTGCATATACAAGATGTATGTCGTAGTAGCCTCGTCCGGCATCAGTCATTGCGGTAACGGGGATAAGCTCCAGTGTCGTATTATTGCGAACTATTCCTTCCACACGCTCTTCCATGTCTATTTGAGTAGTACCTAATTCCAGGTAGACTTTTCCCCAAGTTCCGAAATTCCATATCCCTCCAAAACTGTATCTGTTCTGGTAGGCATATCCGGAAGCTCTCATATAAGATCTGATTGCATTCGGGTCCCCGGTGTAATTCTCAGGGACAGGGAAATCAAAGTTGTTATAGTTGCTGATATAAGTATCATTCGGGCGCTCGCTGAGATTTGTAACATGGCCCTGCCAGGGCAGCGTCTGCGGATAAAAATATGTAAAGACTGCCTTGTTGGGCCATCCCATAATATCATGCGGAAATCCGAAAAAAGTATAAAAAGGATTGCTTCCGATGGTGAAATGCGGATTAGCAGAAGCTACAGTATAAAATAGTATTAAAAAAGAAAAAAATATCTTTTTCATTGCAATTCCTATTAAGTCATTTCAAACTTTAATGCAAAAATTCGCAAAGCCTACGCCAATGAAATATTGAGTTCTGTTGAGCAGTTCCATTTTTAATAAATGATCCGGTGTAAAAAATGGATTTAGACTGTAATTTTTACTTTTTGATGGGTTTTAAGATCCGGGATTCGGAGCTTAATGCTTCAACTGGATATAGGATACTGGATACAAGTTTCCGGATACCAGATTCCGGATACCGGATAAAATCAAATTATCGGGTTTTTAGATATTCAAAATTCAGTATCAAGCATCCAGTATCCAGAATCCGGTATCAGGCATCTCGTATCAACATGGTGTAGCTTAAGTCGTGCTTGACTTTTCCATCACTCCACCACTCTCAGCCCAAGGCTGATCCGCTTCTGGCAGACATTACTCTAGAAACGGCATTTATATCCACAAATCCTTGAGATTCTATCTTTTATTTTCTAAGTTTCAATAACAAAAGGGAGAATAGATTGAGGAAATGCGGGAAACAGGGCTCTTACCAATAATCATTTCAACAAGCAACAAAAAGGAGATACTCACCATGTTTCTTTTAAAAAAATTTTTTGTAGTCTTTACGGTAATTTTATTTTCTGTAATTTATTGTTCTAAGCTGGAAGCTCAGGATAGAAAATTCGCAGTCAAAGGAACAACCGAACTAGCCGGCACTATTTCTTACTCAAGCTTTACTTCTGTATCTAACGGCAGCACCGGAGATGTGATTTCTATATTCAGCTTTGCACCGCAGGTCGGTTACTTCGTAATTGACGGTTTGGAATTAGGATTGAGCACCGGCGCATTATTGCTCCCGGGATTTTCCTCAGTGTCACCTGAAGATGGTGATAATACAACTGTTGTCCAGTTCTTCGCTTCCCCTTCATACAACTTCCAGACAAAATCCAATATTTATCCATTCTTAGAGGCGCAAATCGGTTATTCATCCGTTTCATCGGGTGGAAGTGAAACATTATCCGGGTTCAGCTATGGTGCACGCGGCGGAATGAAGTTGGCAGCTGTCGAACACTTTTTACTGACATTTTCTGTACAGTACCTTCTCCTCACGTTTAATCCGGAAGGTGCTGATGAAAGGTCGGGATTCAATTATTTATCCGTAGGCATCCGCGTTGGAGGATACTTTTAACTGACTGCAGTTCTATACTCATTAAAATTATGCAGGAGATTTAATAATGCCAAAAACAAAGTTGTTTTTTTTGCTGACTGCCGGTTTACTGATACTTTCAGCGTTAACCATGGCTGCACCTTTACAGAATTTCATGATTGCCTACACATTTAAGAATCCGGACGGAACAGTATTTAGAATCATAAAATATTATCTGCAGGATCAGAAATTTCGTACAGAGTATTATTCTACAGTCACATACGATATCAGCGGCAGTGCGGAAGGACAGATTAAAGATTCCACCATAAGCAGTGAAGCCAAAGCAGAAATGAAAGCTGAATATTCTGCAGCTAAAGAACCTCATACAATTGAGATTCTTCGAAGAGATAAAGGGTTGGTTTTGTCTATGGATCCGGCTTTTAAAAATTATATAGAAGTCCCGCTGAGACAAGACTCCTGGGATCATGCGTTAACGAACATTTTCTTTGAAAGCATGCCTGATCTCAAAAAAAGCGGCGAAACGAAGCTGCTGAATTACAATTGTGATATTTATGAAAGTGTCT
>JBLNGL010000669.1:0-3508 GCA_050264735.1 Ignavibacteria bacterium
TCGCAATCCAAGGATACATTGAAACGCTCCTAACCGGCGCAATTGATGATGAAAAGGTAAATAAGGCTTTCCTTGAAAAAGCAAACCGTCACACTCTGAATTTAAATAATTTATTAAATGATTTGATCGATATCTCGAGGATAGAATCGGGGGGAATGCGCATGAGCTTCAGGTACTTCAACATTAATGAATCCCTGAAGTCTGTTTTACAGGAGTTTCGGCCCATGGCTGAAGAAAAAAAGATCAGCCTGGTTTATCATCCTAATAAAGAAAATATGCAGCTCTGGGGAGATAAGCAGAGACTTAGGCTGGTGTTTATTAATTTGCTGACGAATGCAATAAAATATACGGAAGAGGGAACCATTGAGGTTTTTGTGGAAGACGAACCGAAATATGGTAAAATAATTATTAAAGATACCGGGATAGGTATTCCTGCCGAAGATTTGGACAGAATATTCGAAAGATTTTACCGGGTCGATAAGGGGAGGTCGCGGTCGGTGGGGGGAACAGGCTTAGGGCTGGCAATTGTAAAACATATCGTTGAAGCACACGGCTCAAAAATAGAAGTTAAAAGCGAGCAGGGAAAAGGAACTGAATTCTCATTCAAGCTCCGGAAGTAGAAATTACGGCTAATATGGTTATGAATAAAAAAATTTTAATCCTTTGCATGGAAACAACAGCCCGAAAAAAATGTCGTAATGATTTCTAAAATATTTTGACAAAATTTTGAGGTTATCCCGCCGGAAACCGCCTTTATTTTACTTCGGGGCAAAGATTCATATCTTAATAAAAAATTAATAATATCTTAACAATAGAAAAACATTAATTCAATATTATTGGCGCGAATCTTTTATAAGAACAGCACTTTACAAGTTAGGATTCTATCTGCTGATCCGAAGCAGTTATTAGTGCTGTTAATACTTAATAAAATTTTGGAGTTGAACTGATGCAGGAAATAAAAACAGAATCAAACGTAAACCTGATCTGCAGAATTCTGGAGTTAATTGAAGAGAAACCCTACTGCAGCTTATCATCAATAGAATTAAAAAATTATGATAATGATTCCGTGCTGGCCCAGCTTATCATTATCCTAAAAGAAAAATTAATCCGTGCCGAAATTGGCCTTAATGAGAAAGGGGAGATAATTAATTTGTTTAATATTCATTTAACTTTAAATGGTTTGCTGTATCTGAAGAAATTAAATTTTACAGTTCACCTAAGGCAGCTCAATAATCCCATCAGGTAATAATCATTTTCTGACGTTTAGGGGGCTATGTTTTCAGATGCTTGATCTTCATTAATTTTTTATTATTTTCTTCCGACCAACATTATTTTCCCTGAGCCCTTATTCTTTTGAACTCAAAGTATTATAAACTCTGATTTCCTTTTTACAAGCATCACTAAAGAGCTATAGTACCATAGCATCTTTAAATCGGTGAGTTAATTTGCCGATATTATATAAATCAAATCGGCTTTTTATAATGTTAATTGAGGAGGTATTTATGAATTCTGCTCAAGTTGATAGCTACGTCCAAAAGGCAATTAACCTTGCAATTGAGTACGGACCAAAATTACTCCTTGCAATCATAGTTCTTATTGCGGGTTTCTGGATTATTAAATTAGTTGTAAAAGTTGCCGACAGAACTTTGGAACGTTCAGGTGTTGAAGTATCTTTGCGGAAATTTTTAGGCCGTTTATCCGGGATACTGTTTAAAATTTTGCTGCTTATAAGTGTTGCCTCAATGATTGGGATTGCAACGACATCATTTATCGCAATAATCGGCGCTGCAGGTTTGGCGGTTGGATTAGCGCTGCAGGGGGGTCTGGCAAACTTTGCAGGCGGTGTTATAATCCTTATTTTTAAGCCGTTTAAAGTCGGTGACATTATCGATGCACAAGGACACATGGGAACGGTGCATGAAATTTCCATCTTTACAACAATACTTAAGACACCTGATAATAAAACCGTTATTATACCAAACGGTGCATTATCGAACGGAAGCATGGTTAACTTTTCTACTGAACTGAAGAGACGCGTCGATATGAGTTTCGGTATCGGATATAATGAAGATATTGAGAAAGCAAAACAGATTTTAAACCGCCTTGTTGAATCCGACTCAAGGATAGATAAAGAACCTGCACCGCAGATTGTTGTCCTGGAGCTGGGTGAAAGCGGAGTAAAATTTGCGGTGAGAGGCTGGTGTAATTCAGCCGATTACTGGGGGATCTTTTTCGATATGCAGGAAAAAGTAAAACAGACTTTTGACAAAGAAGGAATTTCATTTCCATTTCCGCAGAGAAATGTGCACATTTATAATAAATCTTAGGCGGAAAATGAAAATTATTTTAAATAAATACCATATAAAGTCAAAAAGGAGGGTGTTGTACTATGTTTTCTATCAGAATGAAGAATATAATTTCTTTAGTATTCATGCTGTTGAGCATCAATGTATATTCACAGAATGAAGAAGAGAAGAAAGAGCTGGGATGGTTTTTTGAAGGCAAGCTCGTCGGCTTATGGTCAGGCGGCAACTCTGTATCCTTCACTTACGGATTAGCTGCAACTTTAAAGAGAATATGGGAAAATTCCGAATTAAGATTTGATGCCGGCGGAAACCAGACTGAATCAAAAACTACAACCCGCACCGCGGCAGGAACAACATCTGACTTCGAAGTGAAGGAGGAGACAAGAACGGAGAAGACTGCAGAAATCTTTTATGCACGCGCACGCTATGATTATCAATTCTCGAAGAGTTTTTACGCGCTCGGCGGAGTTGACTGGCTAAGAAACCGGCCGGCAGGCATAGAAAGCCGCTTCCTAGTAGCCGCAGGTATTGGTAATACCTGGATCGATAATAATAGTCTCAGATTTAAAACGGATTACAGCTTTACTTATTCTTTTCAAAATGATGTTATTGAAAATCCTTTCATAAAAAATAAATTCCCCGGTTTACGTTTCTCTTATGACTTCTGGAATAAACTTAGTGCTTCGACGGAATTTGAAAGTATCCTGATAGCTGACTGGAATCTGGACAATACTAATGATGTGAGGATTGATTTTTATAATGCCCTGCCGGTAGTAATAAGTGAAATGTTTTCTCTTAAACCTTCCCTCCAACTTCTCTGGAGGTATGATCCTGCATTAACGGAAGTAGGTTTAGTGTCCACAGGAGGAATACCCACCGGTGAAACAGTCACTATACCTCTTAAAAAGCTCGATTCACTATTTTCTTTAACACTTGTAGTGAAAATTTAATTAATAATTAACTGCACCATTATTCTAAAGGTATAGAGGTATAAAGGTATAGAGGTATAGAGGTATAAAGTGAAACATTGTAATGATGAATATTGGAATGTGAAATCACGAGACGGTGGATTTCTGATGCAGTTTGTTAAAAGAATTATTACGCACCCGCAAAGAATTAATAAAATTTGCAATCAAAGGAGTAAACTATGTATAAATTTCTGTTAGTCCTTAGTGCTTTTGTGCTAATTACATTTGAAGTAT
>JBLNGL010000670.1:0-2570 GCA_050264735.1 Ignavibacteria bacterium
AGGATTGGTTCTTCCCCAGGCATTTTCTATCATCGAAATTGTTTCTGAAACCTTGCCTCCTTTTATTCTGACTGTCATCGTATTATTGGGCTGCGGCTGATTTACAATAATGAGAGGCTCAATCCGGTGACGCATCGATGCAAAATGAAAATCTTTTACTACACCTATTACAGTTAATGGATTCTCAGAATTTGAATTGAATTTTTTACCGGCAGGATTTTTCCATTCCAAAGCCTTTACGGCAGCTTCATTAATTATGACCGCCTCATTTGAATCGCTGGGAAAAGCTTTAGAGAAATTTCTTCCTTCAACCATTTCCATTCCCATGTTCGGTATAAATTCTTCATCGGCAGACATTATACTCAGTATCCAAATATCTTCAGTATCCGAGTATCCTTCCGGCTGAATTCCTGTCCTTCCGAATCCTCTCCCCGGCAATGTTGAAGAAAACGAAACCCCAGACACGCCGGAAATATTTTTAATCTCATTCTTCAGTGATTCTTTATTCTGCTGAAGCTGCTGATCATTAAGATCAATTATTAATACCTGTTCCCTGTTATAACCTGCATTTTTATTCCGGATATAATCGAGCTGCTGATACACGATGTAGGTCCCGATTATCATTCCGATTGAAGCAGTAAATTGGATTACTACTAATACTCTCCGCAGCCAGATTCCGCCTCTGGAGGTTTTAAGTGTTCCTTTTAATACTATTATCGGCTGGAATTTTGAAAGCACAAATGCAGGATAAATACCTGAAAAAAAGCCGAGTAAAGCAGTTCCGCCGGCTAGAATCAGTAAAAAGGTCGGATGCTCTGCAAAATATTCAAATGGTCCGCTGTCAACTTGGGCTGCTGGTGCAAAAATTTCCACAATAATTAATGCAATACACAATGAAATAAAAGATAAAAAGACAGACTCCCCAATATACTGCGATATCAGCTGTTGCCGGACGGCGCCGATAACTTTTCTCAGCCCCACTTCCTTTGCACGGCCGGCTGCCCTTGCAGTAGAAAGGTTCATAAAGTTTAAAGCGGCAATTATAATAATAAAAAAGGCGACTGCGATCAGTGAATAAATATAACCGATATCGCTTTTATTCCGGTTCGCTTCATCAAATAAAATATCGGATGATCTCAGATGAACATCTTTTAAAGGCTGAAGAGTAATGTTAAAATTTTTGCCGACATTATTTTTTCTTATTAACGGTTCTAATTTTGCTTCGACAGTTTTTTCCGAAGAGGGGTTATTCAAAAGAACATATGTGGTCATGCTTATTATTCCCCATGAAGAAAGATATTGGGCATAATTAGAATCGCCCTGTACCGGAAGAAGCGAAATAACAACATCCATAGCAAGATGAGAAGCGGCAGGGATATCTTCCAAAACTCCGACTACTTCTATATTTGTGTTGTTATCGACTTTAAAAGTTTTCCCGAGCGGATTTTCATTTCCAAAAATCTTACGTGCGGCTGTCTGAGTTATTACCCCAGTATTGGGTACTGTTAAAGCTGTATTTGCATCTCCGTTAACAAGTTTAAAATCAAAAACTTTAAATAAGTTCGGCTCGGCATAAACCAAATCGGATGTATATGAAGTTTTATTTTCATACTCAATCAGGTTTCTTCCGCTTCTCGAAAATCTTACGGTTTCCTCTACTTCAGGAAATTCCTCTTTCATCGCCGGACCAAGAGCAGGTAATGTAATTCCTACAAGGTTGCTGCTGACTCCAAGCGCTTTATCAATTGTCAGCACTCTAAAGATTCTATCTGCCTTTGAATGCTGCATGTCGAAAGAAAGCTCACTTTGAACATGCAGAAGAATGAGAATTGCACTGGATAAAGCAATTGCTAATCCGGTGATATTAATAAATGAAATACCTTTATTCTTTAAAAGATTTCTGAAAGCAATCTTGATGTAATTTTTAAGCAAAAGAAACTCTCTTAAATACAAGCACTTAATAGATTTTATTAAATTTTTATAAAATGCTTTCCAGGACTCTGCTTATGAAGAAAAGAGATGAATTATTTTATTATTCGAATTTCATGCCCCGATAAAAGGTGACATTAGGTGAATTGATCGGCACCGGTATAGAAGAAAATCGTACGCTTACGTTACAGCATTGTTCGCATCCGAACAACCTAATTGGTTGAATTAGAATGAAATGTATTATTAGCAATTCATGTTATGAAAGATATTGACTTGTGGAGCGGGACAAGGACACTATAATTTTGCCATACTGTTTCCCTTGAACCCTCATCATTTATGATTTTTCTGCCCGGTAGTTAAAAAGTCAGAATATTTCTCCAAAGGAATCCGATTAAATATTCCGGTAAGGATAAAAAAGCTTCCTTTTGTTGTCAGATGGGATCATATAAAAATTCTTCCTCTTTTATTTCACCGGTTTTTTTATCTTTAATTTTTACGGTGCCGATTAATTTTCCGTCATCTGATTTTTTATAAGTGAGTCCTTCGAAAATAACTTCTTTATCTCCGATTCTGACGAGCGGGAAGTCAACTGTTTTGTCTTTTTCCTCCCAGCCGATAAACTCTTTACTAAAATGCTTGAG
>JBLNGL010000671.1:0-6044 GCA_050264735.1 Ignavibacteria bacterium
ACTTGGTGGATCTATTTATGCAATTTTAACAGATAAAAATGGCGATTATTTCGCTGGTGGGAAAGAGGGTGTATTCTACTCTACTGATAAAGGGATAACCTGGAAGCTTAATAAAATGAATATTACCATCTCTGATCCTTCATCGGGCTATTCATTTGGAGTCACTTCACTGGCAATTAACGATTCTTTCCTTTTCGCGGGTACATGGGAGGGTGTTTTCCGTTCTTCAGATTTGGGAAAAACTTGGTCTCAAATAAAACCAATGAGCAGATTTGGATGGATTGAAGAGATTAAAATACACCCACTAACAGGTGATTTGTTTGTAGCTGAATCTGAGGGATTGTTCTCCTCAACAAATAATGGCATTAGCTGGGACGACATAAACTTTAACCATCCTAATACATTGATCAGAGCTTTGGAAATTCTGAATTCGGGAGAACTATTGGTTGGTTTTGAAAATGCTGGCGGAATTTATAAATCAACCGATAGCGGCTTAAATTGGTTTAAATCTGACAGCGGGATGATAGCGCCTGGTGCAAATGCAATTGAACAAACAATTACAGGTGATATTTATGCCGGAGAACTATTTCTCTATAAGTCGACTAATAAAGGAATCAGTTGGGACAGCATTAATTCAGGTCCCTATCCGGGTTTAACTTTGTACTCACTTGAAAGCGATAGCACTGGTTCGATCTATGCAGGCTATCCTATGGGATATTTGTTAAAATCCGTCAATTCCGGTGCGTCATGGGATACTTTATCTTTAGGAAAAGATTATAATAACTTTGTGAGAGCTATTAATATATCAAATGATATTAGTTTATTTTCTGCAGATGGTTTTGGGTTACAAAGAAGTGAAGATCAACATGTTTTTGAACGAGTCGGATTCCCCATGACAGATATCTATGATATAGCTTGTAGTCCTAATAATAACATTTTTGCTTCTTCTTACTTAGATGGTTTATTCAGATCCGTAGACGGCGGCAACAGTTGGGAACATCTTGATCTTGGCACAGTTTTGCAGATTGCTTTAAATATTACAATAAATGATAGCGGCTATCTTTTTTGCATAGATGGGCTTTCCTCTTTGATACGCTCATTGAATAATGGAGATAGCTGGCAGAGCCTTAATTTTGGACAGGGTATAAGTCAATGTTTATTACTCAATAATAAGGGCTACTTATTCGTAAACATTAATTGGCGATTAAATTATTCTACCAATAATGGAGATAGTTGGATCGAAGTTAACTCAGAACTAATACCGCCTTGGTTAGATTATGATATCAATAGTTCTGGAGAAATTTATGCGGCGTGCGATATTCGCGGAATATACAAATCTTCAAATGATGGATTAAATTGGTCTAATCTTGAAACAAATTTACCCACCGGTATTCGTATTAATAATGTTAGATGTAATAAGCTTGATCAGATCTATATTGGGACTAATGAAGGAATGTATATTTCTAAGGATGGGGGTATGAGCTGGGATCAAATAAATAACGGATTACCTGATGGAAACATTCTTTCTTTAGTTATTAATAATGACAATAAAATCTTTGCAGTTGTAAAAAATAATGGATTATTCATCTCTACCGATTCCGGTGATCACTGGAATTTTTACAGCGATAACACTGTTTACAATCATATTGTCAAAATTGTTTTAGATGATAAAGGTTTTTTATATGCAGCAACCGAATTTCAGTCAGTATTAAAGAGTATCGAAACAACTGTTTCAGTTAATGATTTAACTTTTGATTCAGAGTATTCATTATCTCAAAACCGTCCAAACCCATTTAATTCAAGTACTATTATTTCTTTTAGTATTCCATCGACACTATTAGTAACATTAACAATTTTTAATCTTTTAGGTGAGGAAATTTGCACATTGATTAATGAAGAAAAACAAGCTGGTAAATATAATCTTAATTTTGATGCCGGTAACTTATCTTCTGGTATTTACTACTATACTTTGAAAGCAGGTAATTTTATTCAAAGTAGAAAATTAATTTTAATAAAGTGAATCAATTTATTTTTACTAAATAATTTTTATAATTTAAGAATAAAGAATGAGAATTTCTTGAACTGCCCAGCCTGCAATCTGCCGTTAATTATTCTGGAATTAAACCAAGTTGAGGTGGATTACTGCGCAAACTGCCTTGGAATCTGGCTTGATGAAGGGGAGCTTGAGCTTCTTTTGGAAGATTCCGAAGAAAAAAATAATTTATTCAAATCTTTCATCGTAGATAGAAAGAGTAAGGAAAATAGTGTTAAATGCCCTATATGCAGAAAAAAAATGGACAAGGTTATTTGCGGTGAAGAAAAAAAAGTTATATTGGATAAATGTAAAAAGGGTCATGGCTTATGGTTTAATAAAGGAGAACTTGAAACTGTGGTTGAAATAGGAAGCCTAGATAAGAATAATAAAATTGTTTCACTCCTAAAGGAGATGTTCTTTTATAATTTAAAATAAAGAATATTCAATGCTCAATGTTCAATTTCAATTTTTAAGTTTATTGAGAAATTAATATTGAAAATTGAGTATTGAACATTGAAAATTATTTTGTTTGAAAATCTAAAATAACTCTTGAGGTTAAAATGGTCCTTCTAATTGTAGTGATCGCTTTATTAGTAATTTTTGTTTTATATATTATTTCAATTTATAATTCTCTTGTAGGATTAAAAAACCAGGTGAAGAATGCCTGGTCTCAGATTGATGTTCAGCTAAAACGGCGGCATGATCTTATCCCCAATTTAATTGAAGCGGTAAAAGGATATATGGCTCATGAACGGGGCACTCTTGAAAATATTACAAATGCACGTTCTAAAGCAGTAAGCGCTCAGGGCGTTTCGGAAAAGGCAAAAGCAGAATCTCAGCTTACGGAGGCAATAGGAAAGTTTAACCTGGTTGTAGAAAATTATCCGGATCTAAAAGCAAACCAGAATTTCCTGGCTCTTCAGGAAGAATTGACATCTACTGAAAACAAGATTTCCTTTTCACGCCAGAATTATAATGACCAGGTGTTATTCTTCAATAATAAAATTCAGATGTTCCCATCAAATATTATTGCGGGAATGTTCAACTTTAAAGAAGAAGTATTTTTCCAGGTTGAAGATCAGTCGGAAAGAGCTGTCCCCAAAGTTAGTTTTTCGTAAATAATTTTTCTGTTTAACAATTTGGTTTAGGATCAACTCCCTTAGGAGTTGAATATCATCGCGAAGCGAGATCCTGTTTGCGGGATTTGTGGAAATAAATAAAAAGAAAAAAATCAAGAACTCCCATGGAGTTAAATGTTAAGATATCTAAAAGATGTGGGAATTAATCAGATCTAACCGGAGAAAATCCTTTTTCCTTATTACAGGGATGGCAGTTACTTTAGTACTGCTGGGGTATTTAATCGGGAACAGCTTCTATCCCGTGGACGGAGGATATGCCGGTATTTTCATTGCCGTTATTATATGGACTGTGATGACATTAGTAAGTATGGCTGCCGGAAGCTCTTTAATCCTTTCTATGAGCCAGGCAAAGGAAGTTACACCGGACGTTCATAGGCGGCTTTTTAATGTTGTGGAGGAGATGAAGATTGCTTCTAATCTGCCTGCAATGCCGAAAGTCTGTATCATAAACTCAGAAGCAATGAATGCGTTTGCAACCGGTATGGATCCTTCAAAAAGTGCAGTGGCTGTAACAGCCGGGCTGCTTTCAAAAATGAACCGGGACGAACTTCAGGGTGTTATCGCTCATGAAATGTCCCACATTATGAATAGAGATACAAAATTTATAACATATGCTTCAGTAATGCTCGGGACTATCGTTATTATTTCCGAAATATTTTTAAGAGGAATGTTCAGGGGAACAGCAGCAAAAAGATACGGCTCCAAATCCAAAGGAGGCGGACAAGGTCAGCTGATAATTCTTGCAGCGGCTATAGTATTTGCAATCCTTGCTCCCATTATGGCAAGACTTCTTTACTATGCAATTTCGCGTAAAAGAGAATATCTTGCCGATGCTTCAGCTGCAAGAATAACCAGATACCCGGAAGGACTTGCATCAGCATTGGAAAAGATTTCTGAATGCACCTCCGAACTGCAGTCGGCAAATAAAGTAACCGCAACATTGTTTATCGCAAATCCTTTGAAGAAAAAAGGAATGAAACTTTCAGATTTGACTAGCACTCATCCGCCTATTTCGGAAAGGATTAGAATTTTGAGAGGTATGATGCACGGGCAAGGAGCAAATTTCCGTGATTACCAGGAATCATTTTCCGCCGTTAAAAATTCTGCTTCTGCAATTATTCCTCTATCCGGCTTAAGAGATAACAGCTTGATTCCTTTTCGCGAACCATGCCCCGAAATCTCCCAGGAAGTTTCCCCCTTGGACGAAAAAAGAAAAATGGGAAATATTATGATGGCTGTGAATGATTACACCTCATTAACCTGCCAATGCGGTTTAAAGCTTAAAATTCCCCCCGGTTTCGGAACCAATAAACCGGAAATCAAATGCCCAAAATGCGGAACGGTAAATAAAGTATCCCGTTCAACTCAGATTGTACCTTAAAGATGCGCTTGGAATCATAAGAAAATTTATTCTGCACAATCCTAATTGATTCTCTCTCTACAATAATTTATTTTAATTTCGTCATTTCTTTACTCACAGTCTTTGTATCTCAAAAACCGGATTAATATGAGCACGCAGCGCAACGTTATTCCAAGATTAACATGGGTTTACATCAGCGGGGCAGCTTCATTATTTTTCCTGATATTACCGAATAACTAAAGTTTTAATTTTCGTTCTTATTATCAAAAATCTGTGAGATATATTACATACATTTAACATTATATATTCTATCATTCAATAATTCTTGAAGAAAATCATTCTTCCTTTTTCATTTTATCTTTTCATCCAATAAATATTTACCTATAATAAGTTTAAGGATTAATTATGAAACCTGAATTTTACTATGTGTTAAAAGGATTTTTTCTTGTATTTATCCTTACCGTTATTGCACCGCCAGCAATTTATTCGCAAGTATCGGAGGAATGGACTAAAGCTTTTGAAAGTGAAGAAAGTTTTGACCTTGTCAACGATATTACCGTTGATAATTCAGGCAATATTTATATAACCGGTTACAGCAGTTTCGATCCCGATATACTAACGGTAAAATATAATCCCTCTGGAGATGTGCAATGGGCAAAAAACTATAACAGCCCTGACGATGAAAGCGACATTGGCGAAGCTGTTGCTGTTGACAACTTCGGCAACGTTTATGTTGCGGGAAACACCAGGAAAGGGAGCGGGTCCGAATCCCAGGACATTATCTTGATAAAATATAATCCGGATGGCGATACTCTGTGGGTACGAAGATTTAATGGAAATGCAGATGATTTCGACCTTGCAGCAGATGCCGCTTTAGATAACGACGGGAATATTTATATTACTGGAGAGAGCACTGATTCAAGCTCCGATGAAAATATTACGACTATAAAATATGATCCTTCGGGAAACCAGCAATGGGTAAAATTTTATAACGGCTCCGGCGATAATGTCGACGAAGCAAAAGCAATTTTTGTTGATGGTTCGGACAATATTTACGTTACAGGCTACAGCAGAAACGGCCCATTCACTGCAGACGGGGATCTTACAACTATAAAATACAATTCTGCCGGTGAGGAGCAATGGGTCGGCATTTTTGACCAGGATGATGAGTTTGACGGCGGTGTTTCCGTCGCCGCTGATGCTGCAGGAAATGTTTATGCTGCCGGAACTACAACCAGCAGTTCGCTTAACCAGGATTTTGTTGTTGTCAAATATAATTCTTCCGGCATGGAGCAATGGGCAAAATTATATAACGGTACCGGGAACAGCACCGATAACGGAGTAAAAGTTGCAGTCGATAATCAACAAAATGTTTATGTTACGGGAAACAGCCAGGCAACATCTACTTTCGGCAGAAACGATATAATTACACTAAAATATAATTCTAATGGTGATGTGCAATTCACTAAAACCTATGATGCAGCTGGTCACTGTGATAATGCTGATGACA
>JBLNGL010000672.1:0-3185 GCA_050264735.1 Ignavibacteria bacterium
AGATCTTCCTTCGAATGGGCTGCCGAAATTTGTACTCGGATCCGTGCCGTTCCTTTGGGTACAACAGGATAAAAGAAACCTATAACATAAACACCTTTCTCCAGCATTCGTGAAGCCATCTTTTGTGAAAGTGAGGCATCGCCAAGCATAATCGGCACAATCGGGTGGATTCCGGGTTTAATATTTAAGCCGGCATTAGATATATTCTCTCTAAAATATTTAGTATTGCTTTCCAGCTTATCCCTAAGGTCAGTGGATTTCTGAAGCAGCTCAAGTACTTTAATTGAGGCAGCTGCAATGCTCGGAGCAACTGTATTTGAAAAAAGATATGGCCGCGAACGTTGACGGAGCATTGCTATAATTTCTTTTCTTCCGCTTGTATAACCTCCGCTTGCACCGCCCAAAGCTTTTCCTAATGTGCCGGTTATAATATCGATTCTTCCCATCACTTCATTATGCTCGTGAGTTCCTTTCCCATGCTTTCCCATAAAGCCTACGGCATGCGAATCGTCGATCATTGTCATTGCTCCGTATTTATCTGCTAAGCTGCAGATCTCTTTTAAATTAGCAATGCTTCCATCCATTGAAAATACACCGTCAGTGGCGATCAGTAAAAATCTTGATGAAGATTTTGCTTCTTTCAGCTTTTCTTCAAGGTCATTCATGTCGCTGTTTTTGTAGCGGAATCTTTTTGCTTTGCATAAACGGATTCCGTCGATAATGCTGGCATGGTTCAGCTCATCGCTGATTACGGCATCTTCTTCTGAAAGTACAGTTTCGAATAAACCGCCGTTGGCATCAAAACAGGATGAATAAAGGATGGTATCCTCTGTCCCTAAAAATTCGGATATTTTTCTTTCCAGTTCTTTATGGATTTGCTGAGTTCCGCAGATAAATCTAACAGATGAAAGTCCGTAACCCCATTTTTCATAGCTGGATTTTGCTGCATCGATGATTAACGGATTATCCGCTAATCCCAGGTAATTATTAGCACACATATTAAGAACAGAAGCACCTGTGCTCACCGAAATATTTGCCCTCTGGGGAGAGGTAATAACTCTCTCAATTTTATAAAGTCCGTCTTTTTCAATTTGTTCGAGAGTTTGTTTAAAATAATTTTTTGCTTCACCAATCATTTTTCAATTTCTCCGGGATAAATTAAATCAACTTATTTCTTCCCAATCAAGTATTATTTTGCCGGAATTACCGGAAGCCATTAATTCAAATCCTTCTATAAAAGAAGTGTATGGGAATCGATGGGTTATAACTGCCGAAATATCCAAACCTGTTTGAATCATTGACTGCATTTTATACCATGTTTCAAACATTTCACGCCCGTAAATTCCTTTAATATTTAATCCGTTGAATACTACTGTCTCCCAATTTACGGCAGCATTTGCAGGAAGGATACCAAGCAGCGCTATTTTTCCGCCCTGGCACATCAGCCAAATCATGCTTTCAAGTGCTTTACGATTTCCTGACATTTCCATTCCAACATCAAAGCCCTCTTTCATATTAAGATCCTTCATAACATTATTCAGGTTTTCTTTTGTAATATTAACCGCCCTTGTAACTCCTACCTTTTTTGCCAGGTTCAATCTGTATTCATTTAAATCTGTTATGACCACGTAACGGGCTCCGGCATTTTTTACTATTGCTGCTGCCATTATTCCTATCGGTCCAGCCCCGGTAATAAGAACATCTTCCCCCAAAACATCGAAAAATAAGGCAGTATGAGTTGCATTTCCGAGCGGATCGAAAATAGAAAAAATATCTGTCGGTATTGAAGGATCGCAGTGCCATACGTTTGATACCGGAATGCATAAGTATTCGGCAAAACATCCGGGACGGTTTACACCGACGCCTTGTGCGGCATTGCAGAGGTGTCTTCTTCCTGCCCGGCAGTTCCTGCAGTGCCCGCAGACGATATGACCTTCACCGCTTACAAGCTCTCCTATCTTTACATCCTGAACATTGTTCCCGAATGCTTCCACTGTTCCAACATATTCATGACCGGTAACCATCGGAACGGGAATAGTTTTTTTTGCCCAATCATCCCAATTATAGATATGAATATCGGTTCCGCAGATTGAAGTTTTTTTAATTTTTATTAATACATCATTTACACCTACTTCGGGGACTTCAACTTCATCAAGCCATAATCCTGGTTTAGCATGTTTCTTAACCAATGCTTTCATTTTCTTCATTTTAATTCCTAGATAAATATTAATTGAAATACGGAAAGTTCAAATTAATTTGAGAGCCCGATCAAAATTAGAGATATGATTAATAAACAACAACAGATTTTAGGAAGGAATAGTCAAATTCCTATTTCAGATTTGCGAAGTTAATTAATAATTAAAAAAATATAAACATCCCCCAAGAATATCCATGGATTATTAAATTATAGAAAGTAGCGCGGATTCGCTTACCAATGATTGGTTAGAATGTCCGGCTGAGTTTTTATTTTTTTCTTCAAACCATTTTTTGTCAATACCGTTCAGGACAGCTGTTTTTTCAAGCCATTTTATCTCCTGGTCAGGGATTTTATTGTTTGTATAAGCTAATCTTAGTCCGTCGGTAATAAAAGATTGGGCGATATTTATATTCGAAAATTTTAAAGGCGATTCGTCAATATATTTATTCGCCAGTAGATTCCTAATCACTTCATCGCAAAAATCGGAGGCAAAACCTAGTTTCTCTGAAAAAGTCTTTATAATTGATTTTTCTATATCCGCCAGCTGATTATCTTTTTTTGCTACTATCAATAATCCTTTAAGGTAATTGCTTCTGTCTATCGCCGATATGTTCATGACTCCTTTTAAATTTTCTAATCTGCCTGTAAAATACAAAAAGTATTCAGAGATTAAAATTCATTTATTCTGTTCCATAGGAAAAGCATATCTTTACTTTTCTATGTGAGGTATCTCATAAAAAAAATTTTTTATAAAACTCTGCTGAACAGATAAAAGTGGGAAAAAATTATATCTTTTCAAAATACCCCATATGATTTCTGGATTAAATTTGTATTAAATTTAGGATAATAAATTTTTATTCTGGAAGAAATAATTAACGGAGAAAAAATGGATTTTAGACTTGAATCTGACAGCATGGGAGGAATGAAAATCCCTGCAAATAAATACTACGGTGCGCAGACAGCAAGGTCCTTAATGAACTTTAAAATC
>JBLNGL010000673.1:0-5004 GCA_050264735.1 Ignavibacteria bacterium
TCTGTTGAACTAGGAAATGTACCAATTAAATTCCCGGATTTTACAAGTGGAAGGTGGAATGAGAACAGAGAATTAGGAATTTTAAAAAACCATTAATTTTAAATATTTTTCTTTTATAACTTAAATATGGGGGAATGGGAATTTATTTCAATTATATGTTTATTATTATTGATCGTTTTGCCGTTTTGATATATTAATCTTTATCCCTGCAAGGAAATTAAAAAACTCAATTCCACAAAAGAAAATAATATTATGAATCTCCAGCCCATTGATTGGATTATTGTTGCAGCAACTCTGGTAATATGCTTTTTCCCCGCAATATTTTTTGGGAAGCGCGCCGGGAAAAATACTTCTGAGTTTTTTGTCTCAGGACGATCTGTACCCTGGTGGCTTGCCGGTTTATCAATGGTGGCTACTACATTCAGCAGCGATACGCCTAATTTGGTTACAGACATAGTGCGGCGTAATGGTGTAGCCGGCAATTGGGTATGGTGGGCATTTGTTCTTACTGGTGTTGCAACCGTATTTTTTTACGCTAGGCTTTGGAGACGTTCAAATGTTATGACAGATTTGGAATTTTACGAAATTCGCTATTCAGGAAAGGCTGCCGGCTTTGTACGCGGTTTTCGTTCCATATATCTGGGATTGTTTTTCAACTGTATGATAATGGCTACTGTTAACCTGGCAGCATGTAAGATTGCCGCTATACTATTCGGATTAGAACGCTGGCAAACATTACTCTTAGTAGGCACTTTGAATGTTATATTCGCGACACATTCAGGTCTCTGGGGTGTGTTAGTTATTGATATGATACAATTTTTTATCAAGATGACAGCTGTAATTGCTGCCGCATATTTTGCACTGCAGCTTCCCCAGGTAGGCGGCTTAAGCGGTCTGGTAGAGAAATTGTCTTCCATAAAAGGACCGGGCGGCTTGAATTATTTAGATATTCTCCCGGATTTTACAAATAACTGGGATATGGCGGTTGCTGTTTTTATCTTGCCAATTGCAGTTCAATGGTGGGCTGTCTGGTATCCTGGTGCTGAACCTGGAGGCGGAAGTTATATTGCGCAGCGAATGCTTGCTTCAAAATCCGAGAAGGATTCCCTTGGAGCGGTGCTGTTTTTCAATATTGCCCACTACGTCCTCCGGCCCTGGCCCTGGATTCTCGTTGGATTATGTTCTTTGATAGTTTACCCTCAGCTTTCGGACATTCAGAAAGCATTCCCAAATCTGGATCCGAACCTGCTTGGGCACGATATTGCATATCCCGCAATGTTGAAGTTTCTGCCTGTAGGTTTTATAGGGCTGATGGTAGGAGGTCTGATTGCTGCTAACTCATCGACCATCCTGACTCACCTTAATTGGGGAGCTTCTTATTTAGTTCACGATCTTTATAGACGTTTTCTGAAGAAAGACGGAGGTGAAAAACATTACGTTTTTGCCGGACGTTTGGTTACCGTTGGATTATTCTTTTTGTCTTCAGGACTTGTTTTTGCTTTAGACAGTGCAAAGAATGCCTTTGACGTTATTCTTCAAATCGGGGCCGGAACAGGTTTGCTCTATCTGATCCGCTGGTTTTGGTGGCGGGTCAATGCATGGTGTGAAGTTGTAGCAATGATCAGCTCTTTCGCTGTTTCAATTATATTTTTAATTCTAGGAAAGAATGGAATTCACATCAGCACACATGTTGCGCTGCTGATTACCATTGCCTTTACAACTGTTTGCTGGGTGTTTACAGCTTTCCTTGGGCCTGAAACTGACCGGCAGACACTTATTAATTTTTACAAAAAGATTCGACCGTTTGGTCCTGGTTGGAATAAGATTCGGAAAGAAGCCGGTGTTAGTGAAAATGAAATAAAGGGGACACACGAGAATATTCCGTTAGCTCTGATGGGCTGGGTTGCGGGCTGTAGTGTTATTTGGTCGGCTTTATTTACCGTGGGCAATTTCCTCTATGGGCGAATGGAATATGCATGGACACTATTTGGTGTTTTTGCAGCCGGCAGTTTTGTTTTAATCTATACTATAAACAAACTTTGGTCTAATAACGGCACCAATCAATAAATTTCAAATGAAAAGTTTGTAATAAATATGAATTTAATTATTTCGACTCCGGGAAGAATATGTTTATTTGGAGAGCATCAGGATTATCTGGGATTACCCGTTATTGCAAGTGCAATATCACTAAGAATTTTTATTGAAGGTAAAAATAGGGAAGATCTTTTAATTAACATTTCTCTTCCCGATATAAACACTAACGAAAGCTTTTATTTAAATGGCAGGATGCAGTATGAAGCTGAAAGAGATTATTTTAAAAGCGCAGTAAATGTTTTATTAGATAACGGATTTACTTTCTCACGAGGCCTGGAATGCAGAGTATATGGACAAATACCAATTAATGCCGGGACATCAAGTTCATCAGCGCTGATTGTTTCCTGGATAAATTTATTAACAAGATTAAGCGACCAACCTAGTGTATTAACACCTGAAGAGCTCGCTGAATTAGCCTATAAAGCCGAAGTAAAAGAGTTTAATGAGCCAGGCGGAATGATGGATCACTATTCGACTTCTTTCGGCGGGGTAATTTTTATCGATTTTATACCCGAAATCAAAGTGACACGGTTAAAAACAAAACTAAAAACTTTTATTTTGGGGAATTCATTAGAACCTAAAAACACAAAGTTTATTTTGTCTCATGTTAAAAATCAGATACTAGCTATTGATCATCACCTTAAAAAAATTGATTCAAATTTTTCGCTGCAAAAAATAAATATCAGCGAACTTTCAAATTATCAGAGATATTTATCTAAATCTCAAAATAATTTACTTGAAGGAACGATAAGGAATCGGGATATAACCAGAATTGCCGGCGAGGAACTTAAAAAACAAGATCCGAATCACAATAAAATAGGAGAGCTGTTAAATGAGCATCAAAAGGTTTTAAGAGACGTACTTGGAATATCAACACCAAAAATTGATAGAATGATTAATGCTTCTATAGCTGCCGGTGC
Source organism: Ignavibacteria bacterium (assembly GCA_050264735.1). Lineage (GTDB taxonomy): Bacteria > Bacteroidota > Ignavibacteria > Ignavibacteriales > Ignavibacteriaceae > DATKLQ01. Next base: position 3,015 of record JBLNGL010000673.1, read on the forward strand.
TTATGGTGCTAAAATTAATGGATCAGGCGGGGGTGGATGCATGTTTGCCTATGCACCGGAAGTTCCTGAAAAAATTAAATCCGCAATTGAAAATGCCGGCGGTGAAGCTTTTATTATAAATACAGATTCCGGCTCTCGTGAAGAATCAATAGGGAAAAGAAAAATTGCATAACCGTAATTTAGTAATACTAGCTGGTGGTATTTCTTCACGGATGAAAAAGCCTGGGGTTAGAAATCTTAATATTGACAAAAAACTTATTCAAGATGCTGATGAGAAATCAAAAACAATGATTGGTGTAGGAAAAAATTATAGACCTTTTTTAGATTATCTTTTATACAATGCACGAGAATCCGGTTATTCCGATATAGTTCTTGTTGTTAGTCAGAATGACTGCTCAATAAAACAATATTATGGAGTAGAAGAAAGAAATAATGAATTTAATGGCTTGAAAATTTCTTATGCGCTTCAATTAATACCGGAAGGAAGATCTAAACCTTTAGGAACTGCAGCCGCATTTTTATGGGGGTTGAAATCGAAACCGGAATGGAGCGGAAGTAAATTTTCTGTCTGCAACGGCGATAATCTTTATTCACAAAAAGCATTGACAATCATGCTGAACTCATCATTTGAGAATGCTTTAATTGATTATGACCGTTCAGCGCTGGAATTCGAATTATCAAGAATCGGGAGATTTGCTGTTACCATAAAAGATGAGGAAGGATTTCTTATAGATATAATTGAAAAGCCGTCTCCTGAGATAATAAATAATGCAAGAGATCAAAAAGGTTTTATCGGGGTGAGTATGAATATATTTTCTTTGAGTTATGATTCTATTTTACCGGTACTTAAAAGAGTTCCGCTTCATCCTATAAGACAAGAAAAAGAATTACCGGAAGCGGTAAAGATTTTAGCTAATGAAAATAAAAGAAGTGTTTATGCATACCCGCTAGCCGAACATGTACCGGATCTTACCAGTAAACATGATATAGTGCAAGTAAAAAAATACTTGGAAAAATATTACAATAATTACTAATAATTTCATTCAATCTAACGGTAAGAAAAAATTCAAAGTGAAATAATCATAATGTGAAAGATCTATTTGGTTATTTTCGGACGAACCAATAAGGTTAATGAAGAAAAATTAGAAGGGATATCATGAAGTATGCTTAGATATCTGATCAGTTGAACGTCTTTAATGAAGATATCGTACATTTCCCTTCCGTCCTGAAAATCCCTCTGAATGTTCCGGCGAATAAGTAATCATCGGTGGAAATTGTGATAGTACCAACCGATTTATTAGTTAAACCGGAATCAACTGGCGTCCAATCATTGCCGCCGTTAGTTGATCGATATACTCCTCCCCGCCATATGCCGGAAAAAATATGTCCGTCTTTATTCATTGCCAGAGATAGAATTTCCGTATTGAACATTCCCGTGTTTGATCTTGTCCAGCTTTCTCCGTTATCTGTAGTGCGGAAAAATCCTCCTATATCAGCACCGGCATATATTTCTCCATCTTTACCTGAAATTAGAGAATAAACCGGCCAGTTTCCTAAGCCGTTATTTTTTATATTCCATGTCCTTCCGTTGTCATCAGAGCGGTAAACTCCTGTCCCGCCGGCAAAAACCGTATTTTGGGAAGTTACTAGTAAAGCGGAAAATATCTGGTTATTGAAATCGGAATTAACAGGATACCATTCATCGTAAGGAACTATTGAAGCATAAATACCGTTTCTTGTGCCTGCAAAAATTTTTCCTTGCGTGTCTGCAGCAAGTGAAGTTATACCGATATTCTGCAGACCGATATGTACCCAGCTGCTGCCTGTATCTGAAGATTTATAAATTCCATTATTGGATGTACCTGCTAAAATTGATCCGTCGGCATGCATACAAAAATCTGTAACCGTGCTCTTCGTTGAGTCCAGATTTATATGATTCCAACTATCACCGATGGATTTAAATAATCCTTCATTTGTTCCTGCAAGGATG
>JBLNGL010000674.1:0-4998 GCA_050264735.1 Ignavibacteria bacterium
AGGATTAGGGCAAAAATTAATTCTTTCGGTTCGGAATCATTGTTCTTTAATATTAATGCAGCCGATGAAACAAAACGAAAAGAAGTTATCAAAGAATTAAAATTAGTTGCTCAGGGTGAGCCGATTGTAAAAATATTAATGCATTCCCTTGCCTTCGGTACTTTGAAGCCTTTTATTCCGCAGGAAGACGAGCAGGCGATTACAAAAGCTCAAATGGAAATGACATTAGACGTAATGGCTAATTCATTAGTCTATTGGGTTCAGGATCTTGTCTCAAACAATTTATTGATTAGAAAAGGAAGAATTTTTGCAATGACCAGTTCCGGAGGCCATACAATCATTCCCTTTTATGGTGCTGTTTCTGCCGCAAAAGCAGCTTTAGAATCCCATGTAAGGCAGCTTGCGGTAGAATTGGGATTCATGGGTGTGTCGGTAAATGCTATTATGGCGGGAGTTACAGATACACCGGCTGCAAGAAAGATTCCGGGATTTGCCCCAATGGTGGAAGTTGCCCGAAGAAAGAATCCCCACGGCAGGCTTACTTCTCCGGAAGATGTAGCAAAAATTATAAGCATTTTATCTCTTGATGGCGCGGAATGGATTTCAGGCGGAGTAATAAATGCCGACGGCGGCGAGGATGTGGTTAGTTTTGTCGGTCAGGGTGAAGCAAAAGAGGTTATTGTTCATACTTAATTAAAATTTATTTAAACTAATATTTTTATGAAACCGATAAATATTACAGATGGTAACTTTGAACAGGAAGTAATCAAATCCGATAAACCTGTACTTATCGATTTTTGGGCAGTCTGGTGCGGGCCTTGCAGGATGGTTGCTCCAATTGTTGAAGAACTTGCAAAAGAATATGATGGAAAAATCAAATTCGGCAAGCTGGATGTTGATGAAAATCAGCAGACCACAATAAAATACGGAGTCCGGAGCATTCCTACATTATTAATATTCAAAAACGGTAAACTTCTGGATACGATAATTGGGGCGATTCCTAAAAACCAGATTGTGCATAGATTACAATCTGCTATTTAAACTCACGAAGTGAGTAATAAATAAATTATATCCTCCATAAACTTAAATGTATGAAGAAAATAATCATTACAGATTCCGTAGATAAAAAGTGTGTTGCCATTCTTGAATCGGCAGGATTCAGCGTTACCTACAAGCCGGGCATGAAAAAAGATGAAATAAAGCAGGTTATAAAAGATTATAACAGCCTGATCGTAAGAAGCGATACTCAGGTAACACCGGATATTATTTCTTTAATGGATAATATGGAAGTGATTGGGAGAGCCGGCACAGGAGTGGATAATATCGATGTAAATGCAGCTACCCGCAAAGGGATTATTGTAATGAATACTCCCGGGGGCAATACAATTTCAACTGCCGAACATACAATGGCTCTTATGCTTTCCATGTGCAGAAATATTCCCCAGGCAAATCAGTCGCTTAGATCAGGCAAATGGGACAGGAAAACTTTTAAGGGAACAGAGCTTCAGGGGAAAACTTTGGGAATTATTGGCATGGGTAAGATAGGCAGGGAAGTAGCGCTCAGAGCCAGATCTTTCGATATGAAAGTTATTGGGCATGATCCTTTGCTTTCCGAAGATGTGGCTGCTGTTTTAAATGTAAAGCTTGTTGAACTTGATGCCATATTTGAACAATCCGACATCATTACCGTTCATGTGCCTTTAAATGATGAAACCAGGAATTTAGTTTCCGCTTCAACTCTTAAAAAATGCAAGGATGGCGTTAAAATTATAAATTGCGCAAGGGGAGGAATAGTTGATGAAACTGCCCTGATTGATGCACTCAACAGCGGGAAAGTATCCTCCGCTGCTTTCGATGTTTATACTTCCGAACCGCCCGATTTTTCGGGGTACCTTATTCAGCATCCGAAAGTTGTTACAACCCCTCACCTGGGTGCCTCTACCGAGGAAGCGCAGGAAAAGGTTGCCGTACAGATAGCCGAACAGATAGCAGATCTTTTTAATCAGAAATCTGTGCGGGGTGCTGTCAATGCTTCTGCAATTGAAGCCAGTGGAAACAAAGAAGTAGTGCCGTATGTTCAGCTTGCCGAAAATTTAGGTGCGCTACATGCCCAAATCATTAAAGGACATTTAAGAGAAATAAATATTAATTACAGCGGGGAGCTTCTTCATTCCTATACCAATCTTCTGTCAACTTCATTGTTGAAAGGGTTCCTGTCCAAAATGATGCCTGAGGATATTAATCTTATTAATTCTCCTTTTTATGCAAAAGAAATGGGAATAATTATTAATGAAACAAAATCCGGAGCGAATGTAAATTATACAAATTTAATGTCTGCAGAATTAATAACCGATAAAGAAAGACGCTCATTAGCCGGAACGGTATTCGGAAATAAGGAAATCAGGGTTGTTTACATTGATAATTATCATCTGGAATTGAAGCCGGAAGGTAATATGCTTGTTTATTCAAATATCGATAAACCAGGCATGCTGGCTAATGTGGGAAAAATTCTAGCGGAAGCCGATATTAATATTGCCGGTCTATCCCTAGGCAGAATCGATATAGGTAAAGAAGCTTTAACTGTTATCAACGTTGATAATGATTTGGATAAAAATGTTGTTAGTAAGATTGCTTCTGTCAGCGGAATAAAAAAGGTATTTGCTGTTAAGATCTGAAATTAAAATCAGGTAAAAAAGTATGTAACTAAAGACCGGATTTCCGGTCTTTTTTTATACTCCGGAAATATTTCGTATGATGGTGCATGAATATGGATAAATCATTATTTTTAACGGCATTATTAATTATAAATCACTAATATGAGTGCTTTAAATTTTCTAAAAACATTTAGCCTCCTTTGTTTCTTTGCGTCTTCTTCTTTCTCTCAAAACGATAATAGATTAATTGAATTTGATTATGCCCAGTTTGGCTATGATTCGGTTTCAAATTATGTAGAGTTTTATTACTCTTTTAATCAGTCTGTCCTTACAGTCCTGAAAAATGATACTGCCAATTTTATCAGTGCAACATTAAGTATTGAGATTGAGGATACTTCATCTCATAAAAAATTGGTTGATAAGACCTGGAGAGTATCACATGAAGTGGATACAAGCAATATTTCAAACAGCCTGGTGGGTGTAATCGGTTTTTTAATTCCTGAAGGAAATTACAAGGTCTTCGTAACCGGAACTGATTCTGCTTCGGGAAAAAACAGAATAATGGAAGAATCGTTAGCGGTTAACACTTATATTGGAGAAAGTGTGGGAATAAGTGATATTCAGCTTGCCTCAAGGATAGTTCAGGATAGTCCCAATAAGAATTCTGTTTTTTATAAAAACAGTCTGGAAATAATACCAATTCCGACTTCGGTATTTGGGGAGGGGCTGCCTGTTGTGTTTTTCTATTGTGAACTGTACAATCTGATTAAAGATAAAACCAAAAATACATTAAAGTTTAATTACAGAGTTTACGACAGCCATGGTAATATAGTACGCAATAAGGAAAAATTTATTTCCAAGGCAATCGATTCCAGAGTTGAGTTGGGATCAGTCATTGTTAATAATTTACCGACAGATTCTTACACCTTGGTAATAAATCTTGTAGATACTTCAAATAATAAAGGAGCTTCTTCACAAAATAATTTTTATATTTTTAATCCTACAGTTGTTAAAACCGATACTGTTGTTGATAAGTCAAATATTTCCCTTGCAAGCGAATTTGGTTCAATGTCTGAAGAGGAGCTGGACGATCTATTTAATAAATCAAAATATTTAGCGTCTGCTTCGGAAACCGACCGTTATGAAGATATTGGCACAATTGAAGGGAAAAGAGAATTCCTGTACAATTTCTGGAAATCGAGAGATAACGATCCATCAACTCCAAGGAATGATTTTTATCAGCAATACATGAAAAGAGTAGGGATTGCAAGCGAGAGATTTACGGCTATGTCCCGTCCCGGCTGGAAATCGGACCGGGGCAGAATTTATCTTACATATGGTGAACCTAGTGAAATTGAACGCTTTCCTAACCAGATTGATTCCAAACCGTATGAAATTTGGCATTATAATGAACTTGAAGGAGGAGTAATTTTTGTATTTGCGGATATAACAGGTTTTTCATCCTATCAGCTTGTTCATTCAACGCTGCGTGGTGAGCTGAGAGATGATGACTGGCAAAGAAGAATAGTAACTTATTAGAAAAGAACATTGGACTTGCAGTAGAATTCAGGTCAGAACCTTTTCCGTAAAAAAATTTACAATATTTACCTAAGCTGATTCGAGAACTCACTTCCGGTAAATGAAAAATAAAATAGAGTACCTGCTTTTTCTATTTCTAGGTTTTATTGTTAAAATCATAGGTCTGAAATTCTCCAGAAGACTATCATTTATTTTAGCTTTTGTTTTTTTCTATTTTATTCCAATTAGAAAAAAAACAACTGTCCAGAATTTAACCATTGCTTTCAAGGATTTTTCAAAAAAGAAAATTAAAGAAATTGCATTCGGAAGCTATAAAAGCTTTGTTATCGCATTAGTTGAGATTTTGTATTTGCCCTGTATGAGCAGATCGGATATTGAAAAAGCCGTTCTTTGTACAAATAAGGAGATTATTAAGGAAAAATACAATGAGAAAAAAGGATTGATTTTACTTTCCGCCCACTTCGGCAATTGGGAATATGGAGCAGCATCCATGAGCTCCCAGGTTAATATACCCTTCCATGTAATTGTAAAATCCCAGAGAAATCCTTACGTAAACGATTGGCTTAATAAAGCCAGAATAAAATGGATTAATAAAGTGGTTCCCCTTGGAATATCTGTAAGACAAATTTACCGCGAGATCAAAGAAAAAAATATAGTAGCAATGGTGGCAGATCAGCGTGGGCCGATTGAAGGAATCAGAGTTGATTTTTTCGGCCGTAAAGTTCCGGTTTACACCGGTCCCGCCATTTTGGCTCTGAAAACTGATGCGCCCATTGTTTATGGTATTACCGTGCGGCAGCCTGAT
>JBLNGL010000675.1:0-3599 GCA_050264735.1 Ignavibacteria bacterium
TGCCGGCTTTTGAGTATAAAGATCCGCTTCCTCCGGACGGCGACAGAATTGCAATAGTAGACAGGCCCAATTCGGTCCAATCGGTAATAAATGTTGCTTATCCGGTCGAATTAAAACCCTGGGATAAAGAAGTAATTGCAGCAAATGTAACAAATACAATTCTTGGCGGCGGAGTTTTTAGACTATTTAAAAACCTGAGAGAAAAACACGGTTATACTTACGGAGCCTATTCGACCTTGAGGAAGGATAAATTGGCAGGCAGCTTTAATGCATATGCCAATGTAAGAAACGAGGTTACTGATAGTGCGTTAATTCAAATCCTGCTGGAGATGAAAAGAATCAGGGACGAGAAAGTTCTGGAAGAAGAATTGCAGGAGGCAAAAAATTATTTAACCGGAAATTTTGCGATGCAGCTTGAAGAACCTGAAACCATCGCCGATTTTGCAATAAACATTGAACGCTACAACCTGCCTAAAAATTATTACAAAAATTATCTGCAAAATCTCAATAAAGTAACTATAGATCAGGTATCCGGGGCCGCGGGGAAATTCATTAAGCCTGATAATGCATATATTTTAATCATCGGAAATGCAGATAGTATTGAACAAAAACTGCTGTCGGCAACAGGGATTAAAAAAATTAATTACTATAATCAATTCGGTTTTGAAATAAATAAGCTGAGCGATCTGCCGCTTGGTTTAACAGCGGAAAAAGTTATCGAGACATATATTGATTCCATAGGCGGAAGGGAAAATATACTTAAAATTACCGACCGTACTACAATCCTGAAAGGCACGCTGCTGCCGAACAAAATTGAAATAGAAATGAGCATTTACCAAAAGGTTCCGAATTTATATCTGCAGAAGACCCAAACAGGCGGAGTAGCGCAGAAAGTTATCTTTGACGGTCAAAAAGGTTATTTAATTTACGATAATGATAAATCTGAAATTACCGGCGAGGAATTACAGAAACTTAAATATGAAGCTACTTTTGGTTTGCTGCTAAGCCTTGATGCATACGGAGTAAAAGTTAACTTATTGGGTACAGAAGAAATAAACAGTAAAAAAGCTTACAAATTAGAAATGGTTTTTCCTTCAGGTGAAAAATGGATACAATACTACAATCCCGAAACAGGTTTAAAAGTGAAAGAAGAAAAATCCATGAAATCTTCGAAAAGTGTTTTTACTCAGGAAACCTTTTACAGCGATTATCGTGAAGTTGACGGCGTTAAATATCCTTTTACAATTGAACAATCACTTGGCAGACAAAAATTTATTTTCAATGTTGATACTATTAAAGTGAATTCGGGTCTCAGCGAAAGGAATTTTACCGAGTAAACCACGAGTTCATTTTTTTTGTAGAAAAATTCAGGTGCATTATGATTTCTAAGGAAACAATCGACAATGCTTTAGCAGCTCATGTTCAATGGAAAAAGCGTTTGCAGGAAGTATTAATAACCGGTAAATCGGAATTCCAGGTTAATATTGTTAAAAAAGATGACCAGTGCCAGTTTGGACAGTGGCTGCAAAGTCTTTCGGACCAGGAAAAAAATTTTGAAGAGTATAAAAAAATAAAGGAGCTGCACGCTGAATTCCATAATGCCGCTGCAGAAATTCTTGATTTGGCATTAAAAGGGAAAACAGAAGAAGCACAAAAAAAACTTGAATTCGGCGGAGGTTACGGACAGATTTCCGGCCGGCTTGTGCTTGCCCTCCAGGCATGGAGAAATAAATTAGCTTAACCCGAACGTTATTTTTTAAGGATACAATTTATGGAAATGAAAGCCTACCTTATTGAAACTTTCGATTATAACAATGCAATGAACAAGAAGGTTCTTGAAAAGATACGTAAGCTTCCGGATAAAACGGAATGCATAAAATTTTTCAGCCATTTAATAAATTCACAAAAAAAATGGCTGGCAAGAATCCTTCAATATCCAAAAGATCCCGGATTGGATTGGTGGAAACCCGAATATGCTCTTGAAAACCTGGAAAGCGAATGGGACAAAAGCTTAAAAGACTGGCTGGATTTTATTAGAAGTAAAAAAGAAGTTCAGCTTTTTGAACAAGTAAAATTCATAGGATTTGACAGGGGGCATTGGACGGTTCCATTGAAAGATATACCGCTGCAGCTCAATTATCATTCGATCCATCATCGTGCGCAAATCCAGATGCTTATAAGGAAGCAGGGTCTGGAACCGGATTTTGTTGATTACATCGGGACGGTTTATAAGAAATTAAAATGAAATTAAAATTATTTGTTAACGCAGCTGCATTGAGTTTTTAGTAATTCGATCATTCCGTTTCGTCTCTATTCTTCATCTTTGATAATATTTGCAACTGCTTCTGTGTGACAGAGCATCTTTCAAGAGAATTATCCATTATTTTTCAAAATTAAGATATTATATTAACAACTCCACAAGAGCATTATTAAGCAATGATTCAATCCCGCAACCTTGCTGCAATTATATTTACCGACATGGTTGGTTACAGTTCTATTGCTAAGAGGAATGAAAGGCTGGCCTTAGAATTATCTGACAAGCACAGACAATTAGTGCATCCGTTTTTTTTTAAGATTTAATGGACGGGAAATTGAACTGCAGGTGATTCTTTTTTTGTTGAGTTTAACAGCTCCTCGTAAGCCGTTCATTCGCTGTTGAATTGCAAAATATGATATACATGAGAGACAACTCGGGATGATTTCGTTAAATAATTTTCTAAAGCGGAATCTAATAAATAATAAAAATTGAAGGAAACAAATACAATTATGTTCATCTCAACCTTTAAAATAAATTGTTTATTCTTTTTTGCATTATTATTAGCAATTCAGGAAAATTCTTACGCTCAGGAATTACCGGAATACTTGAAGGATCGAGGTCCCGGTATTCCAACCTCAATGTTTGGAACATATATCAAAAAAGGAGAACTATTGCTTTATCCTTTTTTTGAATATTACTATGATAATGATATTGAATACAAACCTGAAGAATTAGGATATGGTCTTGATCAAGACTTCCGCGGGAAATACCGGGCATATGAAGGCTTGATTTTTCTTTCTTATGGGTTTACCGATTGGCTTGCACTGGAATTTGAAGCCGCAGTAATCAGCGCAATGCTTGAAAAAGCAGCCGATGATCCTTCGGCTTTACCTGCAAAGATTGAGGAATCGGGGCTTGGGGATATCGAAGGACAATTAAGGGTACGCTGGGCAAGGGAGAATGAAGATTTCCCGGAAATATTCAGTTATTTTGAAGCCGTTGTTCCTAATCAGACAGATAAATTATTAATAGGTACGCCGGACTGGGAAATGAAGTTAGGCAGCGGCGTTATAAAAGGTTTTCATTGGGGTACAATTACTTTGAGAGGAGCCCTGGAATATTCTTTTGAGGAATCGAAATTTGATGCAGGGGAATATGCTGTTGAATATTTAAAAAGACTTTCACAAACCTTGCGCATTTACCTGGGAGTTGAATGTACTCAAGATGAAATAGAATTGATTACCGAAGTGCAGCTGTTTTTTACGGATAATATATTTCTTAAGCTCAATAACGGAATCGGAATTACATCCAAAGCCACAGATTGGGCACCTGAAATCGGAGT
>JBLNGL010000676.1:0-3712 GCA_050264735.1 Ignavibacteria bacterium
ACGAAAAATTAGTATTCTATTTAGAAGAATATAAATTAACCTGCGACCTTCCCGACAAAGTCGGGACGCGATGAACCGGGCTACGCTACGCCCCGAATAATTAACTCAAATTAGTTAAGAACGAAAAATTAGTATTCTATTTAGAAGAATATAAATTAACCTGCGACCTTCCCGACAAAGTCGGGACGCGATGAACCGGCTGCTTTACGCCAAGAAATAATTAAAGAAATGCTTGGTTATGTTAAAAAAATAGAAAACAAATATATGAGTAAGGTGTTTAATAATCAACGAAATATGGCGTTTTTAATTCCAGCGAAAACTGTTTCATATATACAAATGAACCTTTCAAAAATTAAATAACTCTTCAGAAATCTGATAATTACTTACAATTATCTGGTTTATTTCTGTAAAAATTATAGATAAACTCAGACTAAATACGGCATGTATTTGGATATTGTCCGAATATTAACCAAACAAGTTATCCAAATGAGAAATAAAGTACTGTTTTCCTTCCTTATTTTATCCGCAATAATCATTTTCCCAGTAGCCGGCTGCAGCGATGAATCATCCCCCACTGATTCAGGTATTCAGCCATTTTTAATTGATACAACACATTCACCTATAGATACTAGTGTGTCCGTACGTAAGCCAAATATTTATCTTTATCCGGAGACAAAAACCTCTTTATCGGTAAGGCTAGTTTTTCTTTCGGGTGGAACAGTAACCGAATCGATCCCTGAATATTCGGGAGAATGGCGGATTGAAGCGGAGCCGAACGGGAAAATTAATAGTACCTATGATTATCTTTTTTACGAATGCCGGACACCTGACCTTTATCAATATAATTATGGCTGGATTATAAGGAGAGATTCTCTCCTAAACTTTTTCCAATCACATCTTGGCGAAACCGGCTTCTCTAAAAAAGAAATAAATGATTTTACCGAATACTGGATTCCGAGACTGGCGGAAAATCCTTACTATATTATTTATCCTCAATTCTCAAACGATATTGATAAATTAATTCAACTTAAAATTACCCCTTCACCTGATAATTTGATTCGTCTTTATTATGTAATTAAAGGATCGGAGAATAATGATATGGTTTTATCTAATCCTCCGCTCCCGGAATTTAAGAGAGAAGGATTTGCAGTAGCGGAATGGGGGGTGGTATTAAAATGAGTAATCCGGTCATAATACTGTTCAAATTTTGATATTAATTCAGTTTCTATTTCATAAAGTAATTGACAATTCATTTTTTTCTAAATACGTTTATTAAAGAAAAAGGAGGAGGTTATGTTAAAAAAACGACTGTTATTGTCAATCCTGTCATTCTTTTTTCTCAGCCAGGTTCGAGCACAATCAGGAAATTTTAACATAAATGAATATAACAGCTTCTTAAACACTCACAAAAATTTAAGCACCGGGCAGCTCCTTGACATGCACCCGGCTGGAACTTTTTCAAACAATATAAATATTAATCCCGGCAGCGCTTTATACTTTCAGAATATTTCTTCCGAATATAATCTGACTGAATATGAAATATCGCTGCTGCAGAAAAACGGTTTTATGGTCAGCGAGAGACTCTCTAGGCATTCATTCGGGGAAGCATTCCTGGATGTATACCATAAAGATCTTCCGGTTTTTATTTCAACCGATGCAATTCTTTATGCTCTTCATATGTCATATGATAATATACTTAAAGATGTTGAGCTCGGAATTTTGATTGATAAAGTGAAATCTTTGTTACAGCTGCTGCACTCAAATCTAAATAGTCTTAATTCTGTTTATTCTTCCAATTCTGAAATGCAGACAATGCTGAGAGATGTTGATGTTTATTTAACTGTGCCGAGAATACTTTTAGGAGAGGGAATTTCTCCGTATTTCCCGGAGAACAGCAGCAGGATTGATACTATTCTGCAGATGATTGAGGCCGAACAGGGATTCGTTTCTTATTCTTTGTTCTCGGATGAACCTGTAATTATGGATTGGAGCCAATTTAAGCCGAGAGGTCATTATACCGATGAATTTTACCCGCAATTGGCTCAATATTTTAGGGCAATGATGTGGCTGGGGAGAATTGAAATTTATCTGCTTTCTCCGTCAGGTACTACAGATCCTGCAGTGTTCAATGATGTAAAAAGACAAGCAATTGATGCAATGCTGATCGAAGAGCTGTTTGATTTGGCAAGTGCAAGATCTTATTACTATGAGATTGAAACAATTCTTAAATTTTTTATAGGGGAATCTGATAACGTTACTCTGCCCAACCTGGAATACCTGAAGCAGGCTGTAAATTTAAACCAGGCAAGCGATCTGCTGGATAGTTTAAAATTGGTCGAATTCCAGGATACACTGAAGAACCAATCATTTGCTTATCAATTAATCCTTTCCCAAATCTTAATCAGCGATCCTTTATCTCCGGACAGCATTGTTCCTGCTTCCGCGTTTCTTTTATTCGGACAAAGATTCATAATTGATTCTTATGTAACCGGTTCAGTAGTTTATGATAGAATCAGTTATAACGGCGCAAAAATCTGCAGACTTTTTCCATCAACTCTGGATCCGATGTTTGCAATGGGAAATGATGCCGCTGCCCAGCTTCTCCAGCCGGAATTGGATGCATATAATTATTCAAGTAACCTTGCTGCTTTAAGGTATTTAATTGATTCATACGAACCTGAATTCTGGAATTCTTCAATATATAACATGTGGCTTAATACAATCAGAAAATTAAATCCTCCCGCAGAAAGAGAATCGCTTCCTGCTTTCATGCACACTGCGGCATTCTGGCAGGAGAAGCTGAATACTCAATTAACTTCATGGACAGAACTAAGGCATGACAATCTTCTTTATGCAAAGCAGTCTTATACCGGCGGAATTACCTGCTCCTATCCTTATGCTTACGTAGAACCTTTCCCTGAATTTTTTGCCGCAATTAAGCTGCTGGCAGAAACAGCCGGACAGTTTTTTGAATCCCTTCAGTTTGGAGAGGATCATTTAAAATCCAGTGTCATGGATTATTATCAAAACCTCTATTCAATCAGCGACACTCTTTATTCTATCGCTGCAAAGGAGCTCAGCTCCACACCGCTGAATGAATCAGAGAAGAATTTCCTGCACACCATAATTTATGATGTTTCATCCGGATGCGGAAGCAGCTATAACGGCTGGTATCCGGATTTATTCTATAACAGATATCAGGAAGGTTTCATGGAAATGAATGCCCTGGTTGCAGATATTCATACAACTCCAACCGACTGCATGGGAAATATAATCGGTGCTATTACTCATGTCGGTACCGGCCCTATTCACTTGGGTGTGTTTATTGCCGAACATGAAGGATTTATGAAGACTTTTGTGGGACCATTGTTCAGCTATTATGAGTACCGGACTGATAATTTCTTAAGGTTAACAGATGAAGAATGGGCTGAGCAGTATCTTAATTCCGCTTTAAGACCTTCGTGGGTAAATATCTATTTAGCCGATGAAAACGGAAGCTCAAGAGGGGAGGGACTTAAGCTTATGACATCGGTCGACGATAATAAACATAAAACAATTCCCGAAACGCATTTACTTGCAAGAAATTATCCTAATCCTTTTAATCCTTCTACAATCATCAGTTTTTCGATTCCGTATGATTTAACAAACTCCAGAACTGAACTTATAGTTTATAATATACAGGGTGAAGTGGTAAAAAGATTGGTTGATGAAA
>JBLNGL010000677.1:0-2932 GCA_050264735.1 Ignavibacteria bacterium
TCCTGAATAAGCACCGCTCCATATACTGAGTAATCTAGGGTAGCTTACGCCAAAACCAATATTCCAGCTATCTTCCGGTGCTTGTGCAAAAACAATATTTCCGGTAAGGAAGATGAATAAAAAAACGGCTGAAATTTTTTTTTGCATTATATAAAAACCCTTTTAGTTAATTTGATTATTTATTCAATATTAATGCCACACGGTTGTTCGAAAAAAGAATCATGAGACAATGAAAATTACTAGTATTCAGCGAATATTCATCTAAAAAGTGTTTCAAATTAATAAAGATATTTTATATCGAGGCATGGAAAAAAAAGAAAAATTTCCGGAAGAGGAGCCCCAAATTAAATTCTATAATAAAAACTTTAGGGAATACTGTTGAAGCAACTATTTAATAACTGTTTTAATCGTGATCACATGTACCAGATTATTCTTCCTATTATCATTGAAAACAATAAAGATATTTTTTAAGATAATATATTAATAAATGAATGATATATTTTTTGGTTCGGTTCTTATCAATTATAAAAAAACAGAAGGAGATGGAGATGATATTTAAAAGACTGGCAGGATTATCGATCTTTACTATTGCAGTTTTAATTTCATGGAACTATTTATCCGGTAATGATTTCTCAGGCACGGTAAAGAAAGCAGAGAATTTTTCTTTAAAAGATTTTAACGGGAAGGTTCATTCTCTTTCGGATTATAAAAACTCCAAAGCTATTGTACTTATGTTTATTGCAACTCAATGCCCGGTTTCCAATGCATACAATTCGAGAATGGTTAAGCTTTATAATGAATTCAGCAAGAAAGATGTTGCCGTCATCGGGATAAATTCAAATAAACAGGAAAGCGCTGATGAAATAAAGGATCATTCAAATAAAAACAGATTTAAATTCCCGGTCCTCAAAGATATTAATAATGTAGTAGCGGATAAATTCGGAGCAGGCCATACGCCTGAGATTTTTGTTCTGAATTCCAATTATGAAATACTCTATCACGGCAGAATTGATGATTCACGGGATGAATCGGAAGTTGAAAGCAAAGATCTGGCCGCTGCTTTAAATGAAATACTGAGCGGCAAGCCTGTATCCAATCCCGAAACAAAGGCATTCGGATGCACAATTAAAAGAGTCAACGGATGAAATTTCTGTTTTTTTTGCATGCATTGCTGACTTTACTTTTATTTAACGGCTGCCGTGAAAATGAAACTAAAACTAAAACTATTCACTCCGGCAGTAAACTGAGGACTATAAAATCAATTAATGCCGAAGAACTTAATGAAATAATCAATAACAGAAAGGGGAAAACTCTTCTATTAAATGTCTGGGCAACCTGGTGTAAGCCGTGTGTTGAAGAATTCCCGGACCTGATTAAAATTGCCGGGGAATATAAAAACAAAAATCTGGAATTCCTGAGTTTAAACGTGGACTTTGGAAAGAATGCCGATTCATTAGCCGCTGATTTTCTTGCCAAGCAAAATAATCCCGGCTTCATGGTTTACATTATACCTGAGAAAAGTACGGAACAAGTGATTGAACTGCTCAACAAGAAGTGGGATGGATCAATACCGGCAACATTTATTTATGATACTGATGCTGAGCAGAAGTCTTTTTTATTGGGTTCACAGGATTACGATGTCTTTAAAAAATGTATCGATAGTGTCATGAATCTGAAGATTTAATTATTTCCTGCAGCTGATTTATGATTAATTCAATTTTGAAATATTTAATTATTACACCGGCTGTACTCTTATCATTTGCTTCGTGCCGGGAGGAAATTATTCCTCCCTTCACTCCAAGCGGAAATATAAACGAACCGGTGCAGCAGATTACCGCCGATTCTTATTCATTTACAATAAACGCTCAGTCCATTTCGGACAGTTTGTTTGATCATACCTTTTTTAATTTTTCAAACTCACACCTATATTTATCTTTATTCGGTTACATCTCGGGTGCCGTGGAATTGACAATTTATGACAGGGGACGGAATATTATTTATAAGTCAACTCTGGATAGAAATTTTCAAAGTCCCTCTTTAAAGCTGCAAGGATCTGTTCCCGATGTTGTTCAAATATTTTTCACCAGGTTTACAGGTAAATTAACCATCCAGATCATACAAGACCTGAATTAATTTCCCAAATAACTCCTACTTTTATATTTTCCGGAATAACTTAAAATATTGTCGCTGAACCTTTATATTTTTAGGTTCAATAAAATTTTTAATGAGGCTTAGCTTTATGATCCACAAGAGCTTAAGTGAAAAAAAAGCGGGAAAATCTCCAGGTTCATTAATATTCACCGGAGAAAAAAAACTTGAACATCCTATTATTACGGTTTTTCAATATGATTCTAATCATTTCGAGGAAAAACAAATTGAAGATCCGCAGGTGCTTGAAACTTATAAATCCG
This sequence comes from Ignavibacteria bacterium, assembly GCA_050264735.1. Lineage (GTDB taxonomy): Bacteria > Bacteroidota > Ignavibacteria > Ignavibacteriales > Ignavibacteriaceae > DATKLQ01. The sequence continues at coordinate 2,412 of JBLNGL010000677.1, forward strand.
GCAGTTATTCCACATGGATAAAAGTATCCGGTCTTCATGACGTAAATAAAATTGAGAAAATTGGAGAAGTATTCAGCATTCATCCCCTTGTACTTGAAGACATTTTAAATGTAAACGGGATTATCAAGGCAGAAGATTATGATGAATATTTATTCCTTGTTGCCAAGCAGGCTGAGTTTAAAGGATTTGAGGAAGAATTATTATTGGAGCAGCTATCCTTTATTTTAACAAATAAATGTTTGATCACTTTTCAAGAAAAAGAGCTGGACTTTTTGGAAATCATTACTGACCGTTTAAGATCAAACAAGGGAAGAATCAGAAAACAGGGAGAAGATTACCTGATGTACCGTATTCTGGATACACTTGTTGATAATTACTCTGCGATCCTGGAAAACTTTGACAATCAAATAGATAAAGTAGAAGATCAGTTATTAAGGCAGACTGACAGTTCTCCCCTGGGGTCAATTCATGCTTTAAGAAAAAAAGTAATTGCTTTAAGAAGAATTATTTTACCTTTAAGA
>JBLNGL010000678.1:0-2831 GCA_050264735.1 Ignavibacteria bacterium
ATCGGAGCAGGAGCAGTTGTAATAAAAGATATCCCTGATTATTCTATTGCAGCAGGAGTTCCTGCAAAAGTAATCTCTCAAAGAAGATAATCTCTTTTAGCGGGAATTTTTTTCTTTATTCGGTACATATTCCCATAATAAATTTTTTAATTAGTTTCATGGAGGTAAAATAAACGTGTCAGGAAAAGAGTCTAATAAAAATTTTAAACCTTCCCAAATAATAATTTTAATTCTGGGATTGATTACAATTGGCTTAGGTATATTTGCAAGCGGTCCAAGGCTTATTGAAATGGCGCATAATTTATCCGCTGATAAATCGTTATCTCCACCTACAACTGAATTTTTATATGGGCTTCAAGTGAAAATTATTCTTCTGGGAGCTTTTCTAATCTTATTATCATTTCTTTGGGATTACATACTGAAATTAATTGAATCTTTAATAGGGAAAATTCAGTCATCCAATTTAATCGAAAAAATAGCTGCATTATTTGGAAGACTATCCGGATCCGTTTACAGATTTATTTCAAATGAAAAATTTCTTTGGACTTTTATAGTTCTGGTGCTGTTTGGTTTCTTATTCACAGGAATATTTACTTCTCCCTACGGAGGTTTTCATGTTGAGGGTATCAATCTTCAACCTGCAAAGAATTTTGTTGAACATGGGATTTATGGAACCTTATCTAAGGAAGGATTCGACAAATATACTTATAGAATTTCTGCCGGACCAGGTATAGTTCTTCCGAACGCTCTCATTTTTAAAATCTTCGGAATCAATATTTATTACAGCCGTGCTCTTTATGCATTATTTGTAATCGCATCTGCATTCATGTTTTATTATATGGCTAGGGACATTTATGGGAAAAAAGTGGCGCTATTGGCATTGTTGATATTAATACCTTTATTGCCTTTATACCGCCAGCAGGCGGTAGATGCCTACCTCCCTGCGTTATTTTATCTTCTTATGGGTGCTCTTTTCTGGTTTAAATCAATAGAGAGCGGCAGGAACGTGTATCTTTATTTGAGCGGAATTTTTTGGGGGATATCTTTTCAAACTATGTGGCTTTTTCTGTTTGCGGTTTTTGCTGCTGTTATTACCTGGATTGTTCTTCGTTTATCTAATAATGGTATAAAAAGCAGATACTATATAATTCCAACAGTCGTAGTTATTCTTGTTACCTTAGCCTGGTTCTTCTTCAGAATCTATAATGTGGGACCCCGTCAGGAACTTGTACATCTTCAGCAGTTTTGGGGACAACATGCAAATAGAGCTATCGGAACAGGAACTGTAGAAGGCCTTGTGCCTGTTTTTTATACTTTTGCGCGCCCAATTGCCTCTCTTATACAAATCGACATCTGGGGTCATTTTCAGTTTTTTATAGTTATTCCGGCAATTTTTTATGCCGTGTTGCTTATTAGCAGAAGTAAATGGACTGACTATAAAAGCATGTTCTTTTTAAGCTTTATCCTGATCTGGTTTTTATGGTGGTTTGTGTTTAATCTCGACTTAGCCCGAACTCATTTTCAGATGGTTGTGCTGCTGTCCCAAATATTTGTGGCTAAACTTCTTTATGATCTTTGGAATCAAGCTTCGCAAAACAAGTTAAGTTTTCTTGGCTTGTTAAAAAATACCGAAACACAGAGTAGTTCAATAATAAATTATACACTTCGCGTAATTGTTTCATGTATGATTATCGGAAAGGTTTTTTTACCTTTATTTGAGGGCTTGGGTACAATGTATTCAAGCAATGAAACATTGACAAAGCCTTACAAAGAAATGATTGGCTTTATAAAAACTAATACAGAGAAAAACGCAATGTTTTCCGGTTGGAAATGGAGCCTGCCTTGGTATGTTGATCTTGAAAACAACATTGACCGGATTGTTAAAGATAGAGCAGCTTATCCGGCGGAACAACGTGAAAAAGTACCTGAATATTTTATCATTTCTCCCGAATGGCCTTTAGAACAAACAGTAAAGGAATGGCCGAATGTTTCGGTAGACAGCAAACAGGGGAAAAAACAGAACAAGGCCAGAAAAAATTTCATTGAACAGAATTGCACTCATATTAAGACATTCGGCGGGGATAAGCATAAATGGATTTTATATAAGGTAAATAATAATAACATAACACAATTATTTCAATAATGGAAAGGGCTTCAGATTTTCTTTTAATCAGAATTCACTTGAGATGTTCATGGAGCATAAATGAAAATTAATATTAAACTTTGGATCAGCATAATCATCAGTATGGTTTTCGTAGTATTGATATTTTATGAAGTAGATTTCAATAAAACTGATCAGGCATTACGCGACGCTGATTATATCTATCTTCCGTTTGCAGTAGTATTGAGCATAGTAACAAATATATTACGGACTTACCGCTGGAAATATGTTATTAATCCGATAAAAAAAATCAGCACTCATAGTTTATTTTCCGGTGTGGCAATCGGTTACATGGCAAATAATCTTCTACCTGCCAGACTGGGAGAGTTTGTAAGAGCTTATATGATGGGGAAAAAAGAAGGAATCAGTAAAAGTGCAACCCTGGCTACAATTGTATTGGAAAGGATTTTAGACGGTCTGGCTCTGTTGTTCTTTTTAGGAATTATTGCTGTGCTGTTTTCGCTGCCGCTCTGGATTAAGCAAGCCGGAATTGCTGCAGGTGCATTCTTCCTTTTTTTATCCGCTTTTTTAATTCTTTTATTGGTTAAGAGAACTCAAGGAGTTCAACTAATAGAGAGATTTGCCGGATTTTTTTCAGCTAAATTAGCAAAGGAAGCCAAGCGACTTTTAAATCTCTTCCTGGAAGGTCTGGCTGTGGTAAATCATGGAA
>JBLNGL010000679.1:0-5029 GCA_050264735.1 Ignavibacteria bacterium
AGACAGGTAAAAAAGATGATATTGGCAAATAATAAAAACCCCACCTCGCCTCCCCTTTGCCAAGGGGAGGATGGGAGGGCTTCAAAGCCGGAATCCATCTGATTCCGGTTTTATTTTATCTCCAAGGAAAATTTTAATTCAGTATCCTGCCTTCATTAGGCATTCTTTTCGAAATAATGCCTGAAAATATCACTTGATAACCGGGCATGTTTTCGTATTTTTGAATCATGAAGCTTCATTTTCTAATATTTTTACTTTTTAGCATTGCGATATTTGCCCAGATGGGGAATAATCTTAATAACAGGTTTATGCTCGGGCAGAATTTTGAGCAGGCAGGTGATTTTGAAAAAGCCAGATCAATTTATGAAGAGCTTTATAAGCTTGAGCCTGAAAATTATCAGTTCTTTGATGCTTTAAACCGGACATACATTGCAACGAAGGATTATGATGGATCAATAAGGATAATCAATGAGAGAATAAAATTAACCCCGGAAGATATAAATTTATACGGGCTTCTCGGAAGCACATATTATCAACTGGGAAATGAAGCGGAAGCATATAAGACCTGGGATGAAGCGGCAAAAAAATTCCCCGGAAATTCTTCCGCATACAGGATGCTTGCAAACCATGCAATTCAACGAAGAGCTTTTGAAAAAGCCGCCGAATTCCTTCAGAAAGGAAAGGAAACGGCCGAAGACCCTGTAAGTTATTCATATGAGCTTGCAAATATTTATACTTTAACAATGCAGTATAGTGAAGCTGCAGGAGAGTACTGCTTTATTTTATCCAAAGAACCTAACCAGCTCAATATAGTAGAATCGCGAATTCTTTCTTATATAAGCAAACCGGACGCACTTGAAAAAACAATCCGTGCAGTAGAAGCATGGGATACGGGAGATGCAATAGCTTTTGAATACCTCCTCGCACGTCTTTATATAGAGGAAAAAGATTTTGACGCGGCATTTGAAATTTATCTGGATATAGATGCCAAGCAGAAAAATATGGGCATCGAATTATTCAACTTTGCTCAAATTGTTTTCAGTCAGAAAGAGTATGATGCTGCGGAGAAAGCTTATTCCGAAATAATAAATAAGTATCCGGAGTCTCCTTCAACTGCCAATGCAAAACTTGGGTACGCCAGAACACTTGAAGAAAAATTAAGGCTGGAAGCCGCAAAAGTAATCCCGGACTGGAAACCTTATTATATCTTTAAAGGTTATGATTCCGGAACCGCCAATGATATAATTGCAGTATATGATGATTTATCTAAGAGGTATCCTCATACCGAAATAGCAAATGAATGTCTTTTCAGAATAGGAGAAATTAAGTTAGAGCTTCAGTCTCTTCCTTCGGAAGCGGCAGAATATTTTATAAAAATAGTTGAAGAATCCCCGGCATCCTCATTCAGCGTCAGTTCTTATCAAAAATTGGGTGCACTAGAGTTAAAGAGAGGAAATCTTGAAAATGCTGAGCTCAATTTTATGAAGGTCTCTTTAAATGCAAAAGCATCGCACCAACAGAGAAATTCAGCAAACTACAATCTAGCCAGGATTTATTTTTTCCAAGCCGATTTCACTAAATCAAAATCAATACTTGAAGGAATTTTAGATGATCTGAAAGATAATTCCGCTAATGATGCTATTCAGCTTTCATTAATATTGAACCCGAAGATGAATGATTCGTCTAACCTCGTGCTGTTTTCCCAGGCAGAATTCTCGGCAGAACAAAATAAATTTGGGGAAGCTGCGGAAAAGTATAAAATCATATCGGAAAATCCCAGGGCTTTTATTCTAAAGGATTTTTCCCGGATCCGGGAAGCGGAAATGGAAATTGCAATGGATAACTATGATAAATCTGTAGCATTGCTTACCGGGATTGCCGATGAAACTATCAAAAATATATATGCGGATAAAGCATTATATTTAACAGGGAAGATTTATCAATTTGGCATAAATAATGCCTCGAAAGCGGTTGAAATATATGAGAAACTGCTGGCAAAATTTCCGGATTCTCTGTACCTTGACGAGGCAAGAGAAGAAATAAAAAAATTAAGGAATAAATTAAGCTAGAACGATGGCAACAAAAAAACAAAATCAGAAGATTGTAAAATGTTCATTCTGCGGAAGAGACGGGAGTGAAGTAGGCAGCATGATTGCCGGTCCCGATGTTTACATCTGCGATATCTGCATCGGAAGCAGCGTGGATATTTTGAAAAATAACCTGGCGGCATTTAATAATTCCAAATCCAAACCTTCGCAAATGCTCACCCCCTCTATTATTAAGAAAACGCTGGATGAGTATGTGATTGGACAGGATAAAGCAAAGAAAATTTTATCCGTAGCAGTTTATAATCATTATAAAAGAATAAATTCGAAATCATCATTCTTTGAGCTGGATGAAGTAGAAATAGAAAAAAGCAATATTCTTCTTATCGGTCCTACCGGAGTTGGAAAAACACTGCTTGCACAGACGCTGGCAAAAATTCTCGACGTTCCATTTGCAATAGCAGATGCTACCACCTTAACCGAAGCCGGATATGTAGGTGATGATGTTGAAACAGTACTTGTACACCTGCTTCAGGCTGCAGATTACAACCTCGAGCGTGCGCAAAAAGGAATTGTATACATCGACGAGATTGACAAGATTGCCCGGAAAAGCGAAAGCACTTCTATTACAAGAGATGTTTCCGGTGAAGGAGTCCAGCAGGCTTTATTAAAAATCCTTGAAGGCACAATGGCGGGAGTTCCTCCAAAGGGAGGCAGGAAACATCCCGAACAGAGCCTTATAAATATCAATACTAAAAATATTTTATTTATTGTCGGGGGCGCATTCGAAGGAATTGATAAAATCATTGCATCCCGCATCAACAAAAATAAGATGGGTTTTACTTCGGATGAGAAAAGGAATAAAATCACAAACGATGACCTGATAAAATTCACCCAGCCGGAAGATCTTCTTAGATATGGATTAATACCTGAATTAATCGGCAGACTGCCGGTGATTGCACCTCTCCAGTCTCTATCGAGAGATGCATTTAAAAGCATTCTTACTGAGCCGAAAAATGCTATATTAAAACAGTACAAAAAGCTCTTCATGATTGAAGGAATCGAGCTTGAATTTGATCCTTTTGCAATTGAATTAATGGTTGAAAGAGCTATAGAAAGAAAAACTGGAGCCAGGGCATTAAGAGCCATTGTTGAAGAAGTTATGCTTGAAATAATGTATCATCTGCCGGACAAAGAAAATATCGATAAGTGCATTATAACAAAAGAAGTAATTGAAAAAGGAAATGATCCGATTTATTTGGAGGCAGACAGGAAATCAGCTTAAATCCCCATAGTCTCACTATCTAAAAAGAATATTTCAATCAGTGATATAAAGATTTCATTTTAAATGATTAAGAAAGCATTCTTCTTAATTGAACTATTTTTTTGTCTTATTCCGGCACCCCTTACCTTCTGCCTTGGCTGGCCTTGCTCGGTCAATTTGAATCAAGCCAAGGCAGGACAGTTTGGGAAGGGGCTGGGGGATGGGACCTCATCCAAAATCCTCATCTACATGGATCTCCAACAGTCCGATCATTTAAAAGCGTATGGCCTTACTTATCATGCATTGGAACAGGGCTTAAAAGCAGACTGGCTGCTGAATTACAAGGGCGGTTCTTTTCTAATAGACTATTCTGATAAAATTGCTGCAGAATGCAGGATAAATAATATCTCTTTTATTGAAATTTCACCTTCCGAGGCTGTAGAAATTTACTCTTTAGTCCAAAGCGAAGATAATAATATGGATGTAATAAGACTTGAGAAACCGCCTAAAGTTGCAGTTTATGTTCCGCCCGGATTTCAGCCGTGGGACGACGCGGTCACTCTCGCACTTGAATATGCCGATATTCCATATGACAAAATCTGGAATGATGAGATTCTGCAGGGAGACCTCTCGAAATATGATTGGCTTCATCTTCATCATGAAGATTTTACAGGCCAATATGGGAAATTCTATGCGAGCTTTGCAAATGCCCAATGGTACATAGATCAGCAGATACAGTATGAGAACGATGCAAAGAAGAACGGATTTAAAAAAGTTTCGGAAATGATGAAGTCTGTTTCATTAATGATAAAAAATTTTGTAGGTCAGGGGGGATTCTTATTTGCAATGTGCTCAGCTACGGATTCCTACGATATCTCGCTTGCTGCACAGAATGTAGACATTTGCGCACAGATGTTCGACGGCGATGCAGCTGATCCGAAAGCACAGGAAAAACTTGATTTCTCAAATGCTTTAACATTTCAGAACTTCAAATTAGAAATGAATCCTTTTATTTACGAATACAGCAATATTGATATTCAGGCAAATGAAATTGGAAACTTTGAAAATGATTATTTCACTTTATTTGAGTTTTCGGCAAAGTATGATCCGGTTCCGACTATGCTTACTCAAAACCATGCAAATGTAATTAAAGGATTTATGGGACAGACTACCATGTTCCGGAAAGAGCTTATAAAAAGCTCTGTAACAATACTTGCGCAAAGAGAAGGTACCAGCCAGGTTAAATATATTCACGGGAATTTCGGCAGAGGTACATTCACTTTTTACGGCGGACACGATCCTGAAGATTACCAGCATGCCGTGGGAGATCCGCCCACCGACCTGGCACTTTATAAAAATTCTCCCGGCTACAGGCTGATTCTGAACAATATACTCTTTCCGGCAGCAACTAAAAAGAAACAGAAAACATAATTTGTTTGTTGTTGATTGTCGGTGGTTTGGTGATAAAAACTCGGACATTTATGATACAATTACGCCAAATAAAAATATTCGATGAAAAAAATCAAAATTAAAAACAGCAACAAAGAATTTATTGCAGGTAAAATTGTCTGCGTGGGAAGAAATTATGCCGAACATGCAAAGGAACTAGGAAATGAAATTGGCGAAAAACCGGTCATCTTCCTTAAACCTTCATCGGCAATTATTTATTCCGGAGAGAATGTGGTACATCCCAGCTTTTCAAATATGCTGCATCATGAAG
>JBLNGL010000680.1:0-3652 GCA_050264735.1 Ignavibacteria bacterium
AGTATCAAGAGTAGATATCACCATAAATCCTTCGGATCTTCAATGGATTTACAACAATCTAGAAAGTGATGAAACCCGTTTAGCTTCCATTCATTTCAAAAATAAATGGATAGACGAATCGGTTGATTCGGTCGGTTTTAGACTTAGGGGCAATACATCAAGATATTCTCAAAAAAAATCTTTTAAAATTTCCTTTAATGATTTTATCCCCGGCAGAGAATTTTACGGAATAGACAAGCTTAATTTAAACGGGGAACATAACGATCCCTCAATAGCAAGAACCAAGCTCTGCATGGATCTTTTCCAAAATATAGGAATGAAAGCCAGCAGGGCAGCACACACTGAAGTCTATATTAATGATGAATATTATGGCCTTTATATCTCTGTCGAGCAGGTAGACGATGAATTCCTGCGGAAGAATTATGGTGATGATTCCGGCAATCTCTGGAAATGTCTTTACCCTGCCGACCTTATATATATAAGTAAAAACCCGGATTCATATAAAATGTCTGCAGGCACCCGGCCTGTTTATGAACTCACAACTAATGAAACCGTTAATGATTTCGGAAAGCTGTCAAGTTTTATCGATATCATTAATAATACGCCTATACGTCTTCTTCCTGATTCAATAGAAAAAACAGCAGATGTTCCTGAAATATTAAAATTTTTAGCCGTTGATGTCCTCGTCGGGCAATGGGATGGTTATTGGTCCAATAGAAATAATTTTTACCTGTACCATGAACCTTCGGAAGACAAAATGCACATCATTCCCTACGATTATGATAACACATTCGGAATAGACTGGTTCGACATCGATTGGTGGGAAGCAAATCCATATAATTTCCCTAAAATTAATTCCGGAGATCGTCCTCTTGCGGAAAATTTATTGGCAGTTGCGCAGTACAGGAATTTGTATACTCATTTTTTGGAATTCTACAGGGAAAAGGTATTTAATCTTCTATCATTGAGTCACCGGATTGATTCAATAAAAAATATGATTTCGCGTTTTGTTCTTAATGATACTTATCGAACTAAAGATTGGGGCTTTACCATAAATGATTTTTATGCTTCCTATTCTATAGCGCCCTATTCAAATCAGCATGTAAAGAAAGGATTAAAAGAATTTATTAACCTTAGAGATCTTTCTCTTGAAGGAGAATTAAATTATATCTCGGCTGATCCGATAGTATATAAGATAGATTGGTTCCCGAAAAATCCCTCTGCCCATGATTCAATCTATGTTACTGTATCAGCATTCAGCAATTTCGGATTAAGCAGTATTGATATTCAATTTACACCGGAAGGTTCAGCTGCAGGAAATTATTCAATGTCCTTCAGCCCGGTTCTAAATTCGAAAAAGGTTGAGGATGCCGATAGGTGGACCGGAGTAATTCCGCCTCTTGGAATCAATACTTCCGGAAGCTTTAAAATTTTTATTAAGGATGCTGATCAGAGAAGCATGCTTTACCCGAGAGATAAATCTATCTCTGTTAAATCTCCTGCTATTCTGAACGGCGGACTTGTTATCAATGAATTTATGGCTGATAATGATCATATTGTGACTGATAGTGCCGGTGATTATCAGGATTGGATTGAAATATATAACCCGACTTCGGAAGATATTCTTTTAAGCGGCCTCTATTTAACTGATAAGCCTGGCAACCCGACAAAATGGAGATTCCCAGGTGACAGCTTGAAAATTCAAGCCGGAGAATACCTCTTAATTTGGTGCGATGAAGAACAGGAAGAGGGAAACTTCCATACAAATTTTGCATTAAGTGCAGACGGAGAGTTTATTGGATTAACCTATACTGACGGCTTAACAATAATCGATTCAATTACATTCGGACCTCAAAAAACCGATACATCCTCCGGAAGGTATCCTGATGCAGGTGCTGAATGGCGGCTTTTTTCAAACCCTACACCCGGTAATTCTAATTTAATTACATCTGTGTTTAATAAAGACCATTTGCCTTCTGATTTTGAATTGAATGCTTATCCTAATCCTTTCAATCCTGAAACAATAATAAGGTATTCGATTCCCGCAAGTGAAACCGATCAAATAAATGTGACTTTAAAAATCTTTGATGTTCTTGGAAACGAAGTTGCTGTTCTTGCAGATAAAAAACTTGCCGCCGGAGTTTATGAAGTAAAATTTAATGCACGGGATCTTTCCAGCGGAATTTACTTTTATCTTCTTCAGGCGGATGATTATAAAATTGCAAAGAAGCTTGTCCTGCTGAAATAAAGTGAGACTCACCTCAAAGGTGAGTCTCACATATTCCCCACTCGTTGAAAGATATGAAATAAAGTTCGATGCTTCCGGCTTCTCCAGTGGTGTATATTTCTACTCAATTACAGCCGGTAATTTCAGGCAGGTGAAGAAAATGATCTTGGCTAAATAGAGATAGAAAGTATTGAGAGATGACATCTTTTTAAAAAGATGTCATCTCTAAGAAACTTAAAGCCGGAATCGATTCGGTTCCGGCTTTTTTATTTCTAAATTATTAAATCTCATCGGTATGCTTTAACATGTTCTCACTTAAAATTAATAACCTCCATAAGAGATCGTTCCTTCAATTATTTATTCTTTATTTCTAAGGCTATTACCGATTTGGATTGCAGTTCAATCTCCAACTGATCTCCTAAAACCTTAAACTGCTTAAATTCTTTAATGCCTACTTTGTTCGGTGCTTCAAATGTATTATGATCCTGCATCTTATCCGAAGTTAATATTTGCCCGGTAATCTTTTTTTCCGTTATCCCGTTAAACCGGCAATAAACTTTTAAATTTTTTGTCGGATTTGTATTCACAAGACTAATATGTGTAACTCCATTGGTGTCAAGTGAAGCAGTTGCACTTACAGCCGGGATTTTTTTCCCGTTTAGTTCATAATCTTCTGTTTTTAATTCCAACGGAATGAAAAGCGCATTCTGATGTACCTTGTAAAGATCAAATACATGGTAAGTAGGTGTAAGTATCATTTTCTCATCCTTCGTGAGAATCAATGCCTGAAGGACATTAACTATCTGGGCAATGTTTGCCATTTTAACGCGGCTGCAGTGTTTGTTGAAAATATTCAAATTTAATGCGGCAGAGATTGCATCCCGCAAGGTATTCTGCTGGTATAGAAATCCCGGATTTGTGCCGGGTTCTACATCATGCCAGTTTCCCCATTCGTCAACACATAAACCGATTCTTCTTTGAGGATCATACTTATCCATAATTGCAGAATGATTTAAAATGAGAGTATCTATCCTTAAAGCTTTTGCAAAAGTTGTAATCCATTCATCCTCGTTAAATTCAGTTGCAGATCCTTTTTTGCTCCAATCATGGCAAACGGTATAATAGTGAAGCGAATACCCGTTCATATATCCTTTAAGCCATTCTCCTTCACCATGCCATTTTTTCATTACGGTTTCGGTCCAGTTATAATCGGCTTCTAATCCGCCCGAAGCAACCTTATACAAAACATTTTTACCATAGTTTTTAAGAAACCAGGAATATCTTGCCATCACATTTGCATAATAATCAGCCTCCATAATCCCCCCGCAGCCCCAGTTTTCATTTCCTACTCCCCAGAACTTCACTTTCCACGGTTTTTCCCTTCCATTCTTTTTACGCAATTCGGTCACAGGACTTATTGCATCG
>JBLNGL010000681.1:0-5850 GCA_050264735.1 Ignavibacteria bacterium
CATCCCAGTTTTCTCCAAAGTCGTTGGAGATCATAACTGTATAGTCTTCGGCACCAAGAATTATGTATCCATTATTAGAATAAATTTTTTTTATTCCATCACTGGATAGTAAACTATCCCAGGTTATACCCCCGTCAGTAGATTTATATGTATTGGGAAATGAAAGTACTAGTAGCGAATCGTCATTTATGTAAATAAAATCTTGAACTTGATCTGGTTTAAATGAATAACTAAACCAGTTCTCCCCAAAATTCTCCGTCTTAAAAATACCTCTAGTCGTTCCGCAAAAAATATTTCCAATAGGATCTTTAGTTAAGGAATAAATCCTTCCGCCAAATGGGCCGCTAATTTTTTCCCAAAAATTGTTTTGTGGATTAATATCAAAGAGGAATAGCAGAAAAAAGAATAACAAAAAGATAAATTTTTTTCCCATTTAAACCCCTAATCAACTAGAACAAATAATATAAAATCTAAAGAAAGCTTATGTCAATATCAAGAATAAACCCAAATCAAAGGTAGGTTTTAAAACAGTTAAAATGATTAAAATTCAGATTAAGATATATGAGACTCAGTTTGGAAGTGAGTCTCATATGGATGAATATTTACTCTGAATAAAACCCCTCAATCTCCGGCTGGCGGTATCGCAGCCAAAAACGCTGGAGCGCTTTTATTTCCAAAGGGAAATCATAGAAATTAGCTTTGTAGCGAAAACTGGAAACGAATCTCATTAGTTTTCTTTGCAAAGCTGTTAATTTGATATCCGATAATGTTGGTGCATAACCGTTCAGAACTATTTCAAAATTTCTGATTTTATCCACCATTTCCGGTTTAAGCCAGGGAGTCAGCGGATTTTTTCTCATATCAAAAGTCTCCCATTCAGGCTTCAGCCAGTCTTCCAGCCTTTCGGGGAATTTAAACCCGGTTTTGCTGACAGTTTCATAAAGTTCCGAACCTTCAGTCGGTACTGGACTATAAAGATAAATAATTATTTCAGTATCCGGATTAATCTCTTTAATTTCTTTAATGAAGCTGATATCCTCATCAATCTGCTTCATTACTTTTTCAGGAGTTTCGGCAGGCATCCCAAGCACAAAAGAATATTCCGGGATTATATCAAACTTCTTTAGTCTTGCGGCAAAACTTTTTATCTGTTTACCGGTTTGAGTTCCCCCTTTATCCATCTGCTTAAGGATTTCATCATTACCTGTTTCTGCTCCGAAAAAAATCATGCGGCATCCGGCTTCACTCATTAATTCTAAAGATTCATCCTTATACTTATCAATTGTATCAATTCTTCCTTCTCCCCACCACTTCATTTTTTCATTCCTAATCAGGTTTGAAAATTCAACAACTCTTTTTTCCGATACAAAAAAATTATTGTCGTGAAATTCAATTGCATCCGCGCCGAAACTATCCTTCAGCCATTTAATATCTTTATAAATCTTCTCTGCCGATTTTCCTTTCCACCTTGCATTATAAATTGGAACTACCGCACAAAAAGAACATGTAAAAGGACATCCCATGCTTGAATGATATGCAATTGTTTTATTTCCTAAAAAAGTCTTGCTTAGATAATTTTTAATAGGATAAAATTTGTTAAAGTATTCATATGGAAAATCGGGAAGCGAGTCCTGATCCTGCAATGGTGCTGAAGGATTCTTAATAATCTCATTATTTTTTTTGAAGATTAGATTTTTTATTTCATCATACGGAAGATTATTTTCCAATGCATTCAGTAGTTGAGGGAATGACTCGTCACCCGGACCATTAATAATGAAATCAATATAACCGGAATTGATTACCGACTTGTATTGGTTGGAAGGAAAATACCCTCCCCAGATATTTACCACATCCGGATATTCACATCTGATTTTTTTTGTATAAGTGATTGCCTGTTCAAGCTGCGGACCGGGCATTACGGTGCAGCCGAAATATTTATATTCACCTGTTTTTAAGTATGATTCAATTTTAATCCAAGGATTTTTTTCCAGGTTGCCGTCCACAAAAAAATAATCATATTTACCGTGAATCGAAGCGCCGACCTGGAGTATAGAATTCGGGATACGGTGCTTGTACTTTGCACTTCGGGGATTAAATAAAATTACTTTATGCACGTTGATGCTTAATGTTTTAGCTTAATTTTATAAAAGTTAAACAAATTTTATCATTTAAAGTATGATTTCAATGAGGTTGGATGAATGGAAATAATTTAACGCAAAGGTCGCAGAGGAGCCGCAAAGCTCGCAGAGGAATTTCTTTGCGTGCTTTGCGAAATACTTTGCGTCCTTTGCGAGAAGCCTTTTTCTTTGTTTGAAAAGATCCTGATTTATTTTCCAGCTAACACAAAAAAAAATCTCCTTTTAAGCGGTTAATTATAAAACCGTTTAATTTACTATCTCATTTAACAATTAATTAACATATAATTAACTGCTTGGTAACATTATTAATTGATATTTGTTCGAGTAAAATTAAATTTGGTGAAAAATGGTAAATGATATATTATCGACTCTTGCTGTTCTATTTCTCCTCGGTATTGCAACATACGACACTGTAAAGCATGGTAAAAGAACTGAATAATTTATTTTCCCATGATCTTATTTTTTTCTGATTAAAAATAATCGTGCTTCCACGTAATCTTTATCATTCCTATGTTTCCTTATTTTACTTCTATAGTCAGCATCCTGAAGAACTGTAAGCGGATTAAAAAAGTTCCAGCCTGATTTTTTCATTTCTATATTATCGTTAACTACTTCGGGAAGCAGCTCGGAAGAAAGAATCTCAAACCCGTTCTCTATGTAAAAATTTTTCCAATTCTCAAAATCCCAGTAATCCTGGGTGGCATGCCTCATCCCGAAATCTTTGAGGCATTCTGCATTGATTCCGGAAACAATTTCCGCGTTCAGTCCTTTAATCCATACAGCATCATTTGCCGCAAAAATGCCCTTTGGTTTAAGAACTCTTCTGATTTCCTTAATCAAACAGACAAGATCTTCATTATCCTGGAAACCTAATACCGATTCTGCAAAAACAATATCAAAAGAATTATCCGGGAAAGGAAATTTTTTATCTTCTGCAAGAATGATTTTGATTTTATCTTTTAATCCGGAGTCATTAATTTTTTTTTCAGCATTAGCATACATTTCCGGCATTATATCAATTCCGAATAAATTTATATTGAATGCGGAAGCAAGCCTGATTAAAGTTTTACCAGCGCCGAAACCGACTTCTAGCACATTCTGTCCTTCCTTAATTTCCATTTTTTTTATGAGAAGTTCGGTTGCCGTTTTTCCTTTCGGATGAATATCGGTTTCGTTTTTCTTTGCGAGATAACGCAGATAATTATAATTACTTTTACTGTATTTCTTTGTTACATCCATTGAGCATTCATTAAAATAATTATGTATGGAGGAAATAAGAAGCTTCCAAAGATGCTTTAATGGTTTTAATGATTAATAATCGGAAATACCTATTAAGGAAAATTATAAAATCCTGTTTAGATAAACTGTGTTATAAATAGAAATTTTCCTTTTGAAATAAACTTTAAAACGGCAACCACCAGCTGAAAAAACAAGACTATCTAAACTTATTTCTATTAACCGTTAATTAGTATAAGTTTAAAACTGAAAAACTTAAATGCTATAAAATCTCTCATTATCAACATTTAAATGACCATTAGCTTTGAAAATATTAACGAAAAATTTCTACTGATAGGAAAGAAGCCAATCTCCAAATTCATAAGTATGTTATTGTGGGGAATTGTTTTAATCCTTTTATTCTATTTTATTCACTTTGTGATAAAGAATGCAGATCGGCCTACCCAGGGTTTTGCATCTTACTACACAGCAGCAAAACTGCTGAGTGAAGGAGAAGAACCTGCAAATTTCTACAACGATAATTGGTTTCAAGCAAAAGTAAAAAGATTTTTTCCCGATGTTAAAGAAATTTATCATATCAACCTCCCAACAATTTCTTTTTTGCTTTTTCCTTTAACTTCTTTTGATCAGATGACTGCGAGGATAATATGGACGGTATTTAACTTTACAATTTTAATAATTGCATTATTTTTTTTAATTCATAAGCTTCAATTTGAAGCCAGACTGCTTCCGGCCGTTATAATTTTTGTATTATTATTTCAACCTCTTTATGCAAACTTCGCTTTCGGGCAAGCATATGTTGTTGTTTTTTTTCTGCTTGTATTTTCATGGTATGCTTATATTTCAGGCAAAGAAGCGCTTCTTGGATTTTTGATAGGCTTTCTTTTTATCTTTAAATTTGCAGGGTTGATTTTATGGATACTTCTTGCTCTTCAAAAAAAATGGAAAAGTTTAATCTGGTCAGTAGGAACAATACTCTTTTTCATACTACTAAGCCTTCCTTGGGTTGGAGTAAATTCCTATCAAACTAATTTTTACAGAATAGCCAACTCTTTATCAGATCCAACTTTGACAGTAACAGCTTATCAAAGTATAAATAGTTTTTTCTATCACTTCACAATCTATTATGAGTATTGGAATCCTAATCCTCTTTTTCATTCACCTGTTTTAGGAGTATTATTATCCGGCATTTCAAGTTTGTTCATTTTGGCTGCTATTTCTTCTTTCTCAATTTCAAATACTAATTTGGTAAAGACCGGTTCGGCATATTCATCTCTTTGTTTCGCTTCTTTTGTCACCGGGGGCTTAATAATAAATCCTATTTCACTTGATTATCATTATATTGTTTTAATTCTTCCAATCCTTTTACTTGGTAAATATCTGAGTAAAAATCAATCAATCCCAATAATCCTATTTTTTATTTTGTTTATTACAATGGTTTCGTTAGCCTTACCTTATACTTCTCCAAAAGTAACCAAAGGATGGCTCGCAATTTTTGCTTATCCTAAACTTTATGGAGCTTTAGGCTTAATAGGATTGATGTTGTGGTGTCAATCGGGGAGAATTTTTTTAAAATGGCAGAGAAAAAAAATCTCGCACAGTATTACGCTTCAAAGTCAATTATAATTAAAATGCACTGCAGCATCTTGAACATGCAGGAAATAAACCGCCGGCATCAATCAATTTTTTTCTGAATCTGGCAAAAACATTTGAGTTCCAGATTTCTTTCAATGATTGATTATATATATTTCCAATCGTTAAGTTATAACACCTTCCATGTGCCGGAATAACAGAACCGTCCGACTTTATCATAATATTTCTAAATACATCCCTGCAGATGGTGCCAACGAATTTTCCCGGTTCATTATAAAAAATTTTTAATCTATTTATATCGGTTATTTCCGGAGAAAAAGTCACGTTAAACGGGTACTCTTCTTTTTTTATTTCAATTATTTCTTCCAGCAAAGTAGTTAAATTGATTTCATTAATATTTATTTCTTCTGTATTTGAGAGAGTTGCAGGATAAAGGTTTCCGAACAAGCCGTTATGAAAATCTGCAGTTTCTTTTGAGGTAAAATTCAGGTGCATAAATCCGAGCTGCTTGAGCGGATACTTTTTGAAGAAATCTGCAAACCTTTTAAGATGTCCTATATTCCATTCCGTAATTACACTGAAAACCGAGATTTCGGGCCTGGGGTTATAATTTAATAATTCTTCAATCCCTTCAACGGCTTTTTGGAACGAACGCCAGTTGCCGCGTATTTTGTTATGAATTTCTTCAGGGCCGTCTAAAGAAATAAAAATATCTTTCAATCCCGCTTCACAAAGACCTTTAGCCTTCTGTTTTAAAGTTAATGCATTTGTTGTCATTGCAGTATAGAGATTTTTTTCTTTAGCATAGAAAAGCGATTCAATAAGGTGAGGGTAAATCAGCGGTTCGGTAAATGCATATCCAATTTTTATCTTTGGATAATTC
>JBLNGL010000682.1:0-2560 GCA_050264735.1 Ignavibacteria bacterium
CCTAGCTCGCGCCTTGCTATATTGCCGGCGACTTCACATACAGCTGTCATCACCCAGATCGATCTGCTGCATGCTTTAATCGAGCCTTTTTTGAAGGGGGAGACCCCGAAAGGGTTCTTCGAAACTTCACGTTAAGGAGAAATGTATGGATTCCACTTAAAAGAGGATCGTTCGCATCAGAAAATTAAACAGAAGACAAAGTGCCAGAAAGTTTGCTGTAGAAATTAATTAATAGCTGAAGTTATACAATAATCTTAATCTTACTCTTAATCATAATCTTAATTCTCTTTTTAAAAATAGAGTAAGATTAAGATTACGATTAAGAGTAAGAAGTTAAACAGTAACATGATAACTGATAATAAACAAGGAGAAAAAATATGTCAAAAATGAATCCTGTAGTGCATTTTGAAATGCCGGCAGAAAATAAAAAACGAATGGCCGATTTTTATACAAAAGTATTCGGCTGGCAGACACAGCAGTTAGGCCCTGAGATGGGAAATTATGTTCTAGTGCAAACAACAGAAACGGAAAAAAACGGATTCCCAAAAGAACCGGGCAGAATAAACGGCGGCTTCTTCGAAAAATCCAAGGATAATCAGCATGTTTCAGTAGTAATTTCAGTCGAGGATATTTACGATGCAATGAAAAAAGTTAAGGGAGCAGGCGGTAAAGTGCTTGGAGGCCAGAAACCCGGAGAACCTGACGATATTCCAGGTATTGGTCTTTATGCGTCCTTTATTGATACAGAAGGAAATCGAGTAGGTATGCTTCAGCCGACCGGAATGTAGAACATTTGAATGATATAATAATTTTTTGAGAATCTTTTTATATATAGACTTTTATATGAATGACTTTCTAGAAAATTAAAAAAGAAAGGAAGGAAATTATGGATAAGCTGCATTTTTCAATCGTTATTAATGCACCTAAAGAAAAAGTTTGGAAAACAATGCTTGACAATAAGACCTACCGTGTATGGACTGAACCATTTATGCCTGGTTGTTATTATAAAGGTGATTGGAATAAAGGGAGCAAAATTCTTTTCCTTGGACCAGGTGAGAAAGGTGTAATGGGAATGGTGAGCCGGATTAAGGAAAACAAACAGTATGAGTTTATCTCAATTGAACATGTTGGTGTTGTAAATGAAGGGAAAGAAGATACTACAAGCAACGAAGTAAAAAAATGGGCGGGAGCTCTTGAGAATTATACCTTTAAAAAGAAAAACGGATCAACCGAAGTTTTGGTTGATTTGGACACAAATGAAGAGTATAAACAGATGTTCCAGGAAATGTGGCCGAAGGCTCTCCAAAAGCTTAAAGAAATAGCAGAGAAATGATCAATAATCCTTAATATTAGAAATGAGGGATTAGCTTTATGAATGGATATATTTATTTTGAAATCCAGGCTGATGATACAGGGGGGGCAGCAGATTTTTATAAAAAAATTTTCGGGTGGAAAATTACTAATGCTCAGGAAGATCTTCCTTTTGAATACTGGCGGATTGAGACCGGAGGGACGAGAGGCGGCTTACTTAAACGTCCGGCAAAAACGCCTCCTCCGCAATCCGGCACAAATGCATTTGTCTGCTCAATTGAAGTTGAAAACTTTGATGAAACGGCAAAAAAAATAATGAAACAAGGCGGACAAGTTGCACTGCCAAAGTTTCCTGTACCCGGAGTGTGCTGGCAAGGATATTTTATTGACAAAGAGGGAAACACATTCGGTATTTTTCAGCCCGATGAGAAGGCAAAGTAAAATATAAATGGACTTTAGTGCAGATCAATTTATTAAGAAGCTGACGACTTATAAATCCCCCGAAGAAGCTGAAAAATATCAGCGTTATTTTAAGTTCGGTAAAGATCAAAAAAATAAAGATTTCTTTATCGGTGTAAAGATGGGACAAGTCTTTAAGCTTGCAAAAGAATTTGAGGCGATGCAGCCGGATGAAATTGAGAAGCTTCTCGAAAGTCCAATCCATGAATTCAGGGCAGGCGCTGTCAGCATAATGGATTTTCAAGCGCGCAATAAAAAAACCCCGGAAATCAGGCGAAAAGAATTATTTAATCTTTATATCAGGCGGCACGATAGAATCAATAACTGGGATTTAGTTGATCGCAGTGCAATTTATGTAATTGGAAGTTTCTTATTCAGTAAGCAGCGGAATATCTTATACAAACTTGCACAGTCTAAAAATATCTGGGAACGGCGTACAGCTATTGTGAGTACAGCTTACTTTATAAAACAAGGTGAAGTGGATGATACTTTTAAGATTGCAGAAATTTTGATTAATGATAAAGAAGATTTGATTCATAAAGCTGTTGGAGGATGGATAAGACAAGCAGGTAAAACCGATAAACAAAGACTCCTGGATTTCTTAGAGGAATTTTCAGCTTCAATGCCGCGTACCGCTTTAAGATATGCTGTTGAGCACCTAAACAAAAGACAGCGGGATTATTATATGAAGATGAAGAATATTTAGAAATGTAAATTTTTAGAATTATTTACTATTCAATCACATTAATAAAGGAATGCATGAATCTTAGCAATCTCGATAGTATTAAGC
>JBLNGL010000683.1:0-4948 GCA_050264735.1 Ignavibacteria bacterium
ATTTAACTTTTCCATCGTCGACAATCCCTGCATCGTTAGTCCAGCAGCTCCACCAGCCGGTTTTGCTGTAATACATTGTATTTTGAGGCAGGCCCTGAGCAATCTTTGATTTATCAAGCTGCCTGCCTAAAAAGGTTTTCATTTGCTTGCTTACCCAGGGATTTACCAGTTGATTAGTTTCTATCCTATACATAAAATCTGCGGCATGAAGAGCGCAAGTCTCTGTTCCTTTAATAGTTTCGTAACCGGGATCTTCAAACTTGCGTTTTAAGAATTTCCTAGTAACCTCGCTCCCATTCCATCCGTATCTATGCATCAGTTCGTTTATTCTGGGCCTTGTTGCCAAATCAATTAAACAATTAGCTGCCGAATTATCGCTTCTTGTAATCATCAAGTCGAGCAGGTAATTTACCGTAACTGTATCCCCATCCTTAAGCAGCGGCCTCGGATCATTAAAGATTTCTTTAGCACCGTCTACATCATTTGGAGATTTGACCATAAAAAGAGTGGAAAGAGTATATTCCCCATTGCTTACCTGGTGCAGAACTTCGGCTGCTACATACATTTTATAAACGCTTGCCGGGTAAATAAAATTATCGTAATTAACACCTGTCAGAACCGGCTCATCCTTATTCAGCATAATTACTGCAAAAGAGATTTGCTCAACTCCATCTTCACCGACATCAAAATCACCCGTAAGCTGAATAGATTTTAGAATTGACATAAGTGAATCAGATATAATTTTATCGTACTTGTAATACTCAGGTATTTCTGCTTCTTGTGAAAAAATACCCGAACATATAAAGCAATAGAGAAAAAAATAGGTAAGTTTCAATTTATTGCTCCCTTTTTATAATTATTTTTTCTAAAATATATTTTTTTATATTTATATGAAACAAATCAGATATAAGAATAAACATCGAATATTCGGAACAAAAAAAAGCACGAAACGAGGAAAGCAGGAAGGTTTTTTAGTAAAGGAAGGATAGTTTATCATTTCAGGGATTTAAATGAAAAAGGGATTTGAGTGTCAATAGATCATGCTTATTAGACTAAAAAAATCACTTAAAAATAATTTTGATTATTTCATCGCTGATAAATCTATTTGCGGTTATATTTTTATTACCGATTTCTCCTGAATTGCTCATCACTATAATTATAGTTTTTCTCTCCGGAAACCATCTCAATACAGCATTATGGCCCCAATCCTCACTTCCCCGTGTCCATATTTCCTTTCCCCATGGAGTATCGGAAATGAACCACCCGAAACCGATTTGAATATCATTCAGTTTTAATTGAGGCGTCCACATTGTTTTCAGACTGCCCCGGCCGATTATTCTGCCATCCGCAAGTGCATTAAACCATTTATAAAGATCCCCAGCATTTGTATAAATTCCACCTGACCCAATATATCCCCAGTTTCTTTCGGAAATACTTTGATCAAGAATTCTATTCTTTCCTGCAATTAAATTAGAATCAATGCCTGATGCTTCGCTCCAAAACCAGGTATTGTTCATTCCGGCTTTCTTTAAGATGTTTTCCCTGATAAATTCCTCATAAGTTTGATGGGAAATAATTTCGATGAGTGCGCCTAAAATTTCATAATTTTCATTTGAATAGGAAAAATTTGTCCCGGATTTGAATTGAAGCAGATCAGTAAATATTACCTTCACGGCTGAATCTCTTTCCTTAACCCTATCAGACAAATAATTCTGGCCTAGGCCGGTACTATGAGCCATCAACTGAACAATTGTGATGGCCTTTTTATCTTCCGGAATATCGGGAAAAAATTTAGAAAGGCTGTTGTTTATACTCAATAGATTTTTTTCCTGCAAAATAAAAATGCCTGCAGCAGTAAAAGATTTAGTTATTGATGCAACATTGAAGACAGTTTTCCCGGATGCAGGTTTCTTTTTTTCCGGATCAATCCATCCGTAACCTTTTTGAGTAATGACTTCCCCGTTTACAGCAACTAATACAGAAAATGCAAATCCCGTATCGGATATTTCTTTAAAATAATTCTCTAATTTCCGGGATAAATCGATCTGTATTCTGCTTTCCTCAGCCTGGCATAAAGAATATGAAACCGGAAGCAGCCAGACAGCAAAAAAAGCAGCGGAAATTTTCATTATTTTTCCTGGATATTTTACTAATATGTTTACAAATGATTTATCGGGAAGATATTTAAGAAATTTTTTATTTATTTCATGTGTTATTTCTCTTTCGTAAAAAAAATTTTTAAATGAAAAATCAGGATTTTCCGCTAATGAATATTCAAATATTCGGAACAAAAAAAAGCAGCGATACCCGGAAAGCGGAAAGATTCTTCAGAGAAAGAAAAATACCATATCATTTCAGGGATTTAAATGAAAAAGGAATTTCTCATGGAGAGCTTGAAAATATAAAACAAATAATTCTTTTAGACGAGTTAATTGACAAAAATGGGGACAGGTTTAAAAAAAGAAATTTATCATTTATGGTTTATAATATTGAAGAAGAGCTGCTGAATGATCCTCTTTTGTTAAAAATGCCTATAGTACGAAACGGGAAACTGGCTGCTGCCGGATACAAACCTGAAATATGGGAAGAGTGGCTTAAGAGTGTAAAGAAGTAAAACCTTAAATAAAAAAACCCGGCTTCAAAAAAGAAACCGGGTTCGAGAATCCTTTAATGAGAAATTTTACACATCGTAATAAAGATGGAATTCGAACGGGTGAGGCTGCAGAGCCATGGCTTTCACTTCTTTATCGGTTTTATATTTTATCCAAGTTTCGATTACATCCTCCGTAAACACATCTCCTTTTAAAAGGTATTCATGATCATCGGCTAAGTTCGCCAAAGCCTGATCGAGGCTGCCCGGAGTAGAAGGTACGTTTGCCAGTTCTTCCGGCGGAAGATCATAAATATCTTTATCCAGCGGTTCACCCGGATCAATTCTGTTTGTCACTCCGTCTAATCCTGCCATCAGCATAGCAGAAAAAGCAAGGTAAGGATTGCATGAAGGATCGGGGCATCTGAATTCAACTCTTTTAGCTTTTGGACTTACCGAATACATTGGAATTCTTACTCCGGCGCTTCTATTCCTTTGAGAGTAAGCTAAATTAACAGGAGCTTCAAAACCGGGAACAAGCCTCTTGTAGGAATTTGTAGTCGGATTTGTAAATGCACAAAGTGACGGGGCGTGTTTTAAAAGTCCGCCTATAAAATAAAGGGCTAATTCACTCAATCCGGCATAACCGGAACCGGCAAATAATGGCTTTCCTTTTTTCCAGAGACTGGTATGGACGTGCATACCGCTTCCGTTATCGCCGTAAATCGGTTTCGGCATATATGTTACGGTTTTATTATGCTTCTTTGCAGTATTCTTAGCAATATATTTAAAAAGAAGAAGCTGGTCGGCAGCCTTAACAAGCGGAACAAACCTTAAATCTATTTCGCACTGCCCGCCGCTGGCTACCTCATGATGCTGCGCTTCAACATCGATTCCGCAATTAATTAAATTCATTACTATTTCATTTCTAATATCTGTTAATGCATCTGTCGGCGGTACAGGGAAGTATCCTTCTTTGTATCTGGGTTTATAACCTAAATTAGGTTTTTCATCTCTGCCGCTGTTCCATTTTCCTTCAACTGAATCTACTGAATAAAAGCTGCTGTTCGGGGTTGAATCGAAACGGACATCGTCAAAAATAAAAAATTCAGCTTCTGGTCCGTAGTATACTGTATCAGCAATTCCGGTTGACTGCAAATATGCTTCGGCTTTCTGGGCTATGCTTCTCGGGCACCTGGTATATTTCTCTTTTGTTGCCGGTTCATAGACATCGCAGACCAAACTTATTGTCGGCTCCTGAATGAATGGATCCACAATCATTGTCTTGGGGTCCGGAATGATAAGCATATCGCTTTCATTAATTGCTTTCCACCCACGAATGGATGATCCGTCGAACCCGAATCCGTCATCAAAGGAATCTTTTTTTAATTGCGAGGCCGGGACTGTAAAATGCTGCCACTGACCCGGGAAGTCCATAAATTTTAAATCTACGAACTTGATTTTGTTCTTCTGAACAAAGTTTAAAATATTATCGATTGGTGAATCCGTTTTGCCCATATAACCTTCCTTTTAAATTATTTTAATAATGATTAGATATCAATTGCAAGCGTTTCCTTGCTGGAAGAAAGAACAAAGGTCGTTTTAGTCCCCAGCACTCCTGGCCAGGCTTGTATCTCGCCGAGAAGCTTTTCAAGTGCATCAGTATTTTTCGAAATCGCTTTTAGAATATGTGAACCCTCGCCCAAAACAGAATGGCATTCCAGTATATTCGGATTTTTTTCTACATGTGCAATTAAATTTTTATAATGCTTGGAGGAATCCATCATTACGAGGATATAAGCCATTATATCATATCCGAATGCTTTTCTATTAATTTTGGTATAATATCCCTCAATAATCCCTCTCTCCTCCATTTTATGAAGCCGCTCGCTTACAGAAGGTATCGACAGTCCGATAGCCTCCGCCAGCTCATTCCTCTTGGTTCGTCCTTTTTTTTGGAGAATCTGGAGAATTTTAATATCTAAGTCATCAAGCATTGATTTCTTTATTTATTTAGGAAAGATGATTTTTTTAACTTTAAATATAAGGCAAATGGGAATTAAAAAGCAAGCAGATGAGAATTTCAGCTTTACTTTTTTTGGGAGAAACCTTTGAAATTTCACAAAAAATTGCATTTTTAGCAGTTATAAATTATTAACCAATTGATCATAAGAAAATTTTTTAATCTGATTAAATAATTAAGGACTACTTAATTTTTAAAAACTTCTGAAGGTTTAAATAATGAATTGTAAAGTCTTTCACCTGGTATTTTTGTTTTCCGCAGCTTTGATTCATGCTCAAAGCAATTTAATATCTAATATAAACGGACGGAAGACGCTAGCTTTAAATGGGAGCTGG
>JBLNGL010000684.1:0-6201 GCA_050264735.1 Ignavibacteria bacterium
AGGAAGAATAAGATCGCATTTAAAATTCCCACGTTCATTACCAGAGAAAGAGCATTTATATTTTTTGAATGAATGAAGTCTATAAAATTCAAAACAAAGCTGAATGCAATTAAAAACACAAGAAGCTCATTCAGAATGATGAACGGAAGGCTTGTATTTGATGTAAAAAAAAGTTTTAAAATGAAAAGAAAAAGCGTAACCCCAATAAATAATTGGATCTTTATCTTCTTTTTTAAATTTAACGTATTTAAGTTCATATTTGGCGTTAAATTAAATGATTTTTTGATTTTAGTAAAGATATGTTAAATAAACGGAAAATATGAGGGATTACTGCAGTATAGGCAGGGCAAAACACTCTGCTTAATTGTTAAAAAAAAGGGTTTTTAAAAAAAAGCAGCAGGCTTAGATTTCTATTGGTTCTTTTTTACTCTTTTTCTTTATTTCTTTCTGGTCTTTAAAATATTCATCCTGGAATTTATCCATTCTCTCGCGGAGCTTGTTCATCTCTCTCTCAAATTCTTTCATCTGCTTTTCAAATTTTTCCTGATTGAAGTTAAGGGAATCATATGAAAAAAATTGAGCAGGGATTTTAAAGGAATCCGGACCTAGGAAAAAATTAAATTTTCCAAGATTAGGAATCGAATCCAGATACTTCATGTTAAATCTCATTATTGAATCTATTTTTGGAGATTGATGAAGCATAATTGAATCCAGATTCGGCAGTTTTATTTTAATATCTAAATTCTTCAAAGCTGCACTATCTTCTGAATTTATCCTAAACTGAAATTCATTCATTCCCCTGTTATTAAAAGTAAATGAAGGTATGTGCTTCAAGCTGCGCTCAATCTGCGCGGCAATGCTGTCGAGATCCGGCATGTCTATTTTGGGTATAATAACTCTCGATAATTTTACTCTACAGGAATTCGAATCGATATTTACGTTGAAATCATCATCCCATAAAGAATCAAGCTTGAAATTTGTAATATGATCGTTGATTCTGATTTCAATATTTAAGTCCTTCAGCTCTTTCTTTACATCCTCCATATCTTTTTGAAGTTCTTTTTCCATTTCTTTCATTTCATCTTCAAATTTTTCCTTATCGAATTCAAAATTATCCATAAAAATAGAATCGGGAGTAAAGAAGATATATTTATTGCTGGTCCGGGATTTAATCTCTTTAACCATTTTATCAATCACCGGTTTTTCATGCATTCTATAGCCAGCAGGCATTATTTTAACAAACTCTTCATTGCATGCATTTTCAGCAAAAGACATTATGTCTGCAAAAATTGCTTTGTTGTAATTCCAGATTTCCGGATTAATTGCGACGGTGTTTTTATCATTTATTAAAATTTGATCTTCCATTTCATCGGCATAAGAATCCAGGATGGAATCCATCTGGTGTTTCTGCTGCGAATTAAGCTTTAATGCACTTACAAAATCTTCAAATGTATTTTCTTCATTAGTCAGACCGGCATGTTTTATTTCAAAGAATTCCTTTCCGTTCTGATCATAGCCGAGCTTGATGTATTGTTTATTATTTTTATCCAAAGGAAGCTGCTTATTCAAAGCAAAATTGAAGATATCTTCATTTGTTAATCCGGCAGTAAGCAGCAGCGGTTTTAAATTCTGCTTGTAGAAATCTGCAATATTAATTTTTTGTGTTTCGAAAAGGTCTTGCAGTATGGTGGGATTTAACTTAAGAAAAACCATCAGCAAGACAGCCAAAACTGCAAAAGAAAATGCAGGAAGAATTGTTTTAAACTTTTTGTAACGGCTTTTTGATCGGCTTAGATTAGCAAAAACACGGGTTTCAAAATAGGGCGATTCAGCAGGAATTTTAACAGATGATTTTGTCAGTTTTTTTATTCTTTCCAGATCATCAAGCTTTTTCTGCAGATCGGCTCTAATTGCAAGTTTCTCTTCGGTTTTTTTTATTTCATCTTCCTGTAATTCTCCGTCGATGTAAGCAGAAAGCATTTCATAATCTTTTTGACGATTTTTCATGTCATTAACTCCTGCCGGTAAGGTTCTAATATATTTTTCAGACCTTCCCTGGCTCTGAAGATTCTTGATTTTACTGTTCCTAGTTCGCATTTTACAATTTCTGCAATTTCCTGATAGCTCATTCCTTCAATATCTTTTAATAAAAGCGGGATCCGGAGTTTTTCAGGAAGCTTTGCTATTCCTTTCTGTACAATCTCAGCGGTATTAATATTTTCATATGACAAATTATAACCAGGCTCCTCTTCATCTTCCTTAAAAAATGAAATTACGCTTCTTATCTTTACTTTTCTCAAATGATCTTTGCATTTATTTACTGTGATTCTGTAAAGCCAGGTGGTAAACTGGGATTCAAACCGGAAACTTTTCAGGTTTTTATAAACCGTCAAAAAAACTTCCTGGGCAATGTCATCAACTGTATTCGCGTTGCCTAATGTTATGAAAATAATGTTTCTTACTTTATCTTTATGCCGGCGGACAAGCGTCTCGAAAGCAGATTCATCTTCTTCGATAAACCGCTTTACTAAAGAAAAATCGTCGTCGAGATTTAATATCTTTAAATTTTCCAAGCCGGTTTTCTTTTTTATAAATTTCATATTTTTAGACGGTTCTTTTTCCGGAATGTTCCGCAAAATAATTAAAATTTCACTTAAAAAAGCTTGAGTTTGTTTGTGCTTCTTAGTTTCCGTATAATCAAATTAAAATGAAGAATTACCAGATTTGAAGGCAGCTATCTAAGATATTCTTCTCAAAATTACCGCAAAACTTGCAAAAGAAAACAGGTCTAACTAATTTAAAATGAAAAATTTAGGAGTTCTTTCATGAAAACAAAAGTAACTGAACGTTATGGTGCCGTCGTTATTGAATTGAAAGGGAATGTAATGGGCGGCGAAGATACAAAAGAGTTCAATGAACTTCTTCATAAATTGATTGATGAAGGGAAAAAAAATATAGTTGTTGATCTTTCTGATGTAAAATTTATGAATAGTTCCGGTTTAGGAATGCTGATCGGAGGGCTCACAACCGTTAAAAAATCCGACGGATCGTTTAAACTAGCACGGGTAACCGAAAAAATTGAAAGCCTTTTGATAATTACAAAGCTGATTACAATCTTCGAATCTTTCGATTCCATTGAAGCAGCAATTGAAAGCTTTGGCAAAGCACAATAATTTTTTAATCTTCAAGTGTTTTTATAAAAGAAATAATTTTTCAAATAATTGTTGATAAAAACTCCGGAATGCCCTGTCTTTCAGGAATGTAATTCGGAGTTTTATTTTGTTTAATCTGAGAGGTAAGGGAAATAGATGAGTGTAACAATTCTTGTGGGCAGCCAGTGGGGTGATGAGGGAAAAGGGAAAATTGTTGATATTTTAAGCGAAAACGTGGATATAGTGGTCCGGTACCAGGGAGGTGCAAATGCCGGTCATACCGTAAAAATAGGTGAAGATCAGTATGTACTTCATTTAATTCCATCGGGAATTTTAAGAGAAAACGTGATCTGCGTGATTGGAAATGGTGTTGTAATAGATCCTACTGCGCTGCTTGACGAAATTGCACTTCTTGAAAGTCATAATATTAAAGTAGACGGGCGGCTGTTTATCAGTCAGAATGCTCACCTTATAATGCCTTATCATAAACTTCTCGATTCGATAAATGAAAGCGGCAATAATAAGATTGGAACTACTGGAAGAGGAATAGGTCCGTGTTACATTGATAAATATGCCCGGAAGGGGATTAAGATTGTAGATTTGCTGAATAAGAAAGCTCTTGAAGTCAAAATCAGAAAGAATCTCGAAGAAAAAAATAATCTTCTGAAAAAAGTCTACGGACAAGAAGAGCTGAATGTGGAAGAAATAATCAGACAGTATTTGGAATTCGATAAGACAATAGACAAGTATATTAAAGATATCCCGTCTTATTTGAATAACTCAATTGCAGAAGGGAAATCTATACTGCTTGAGGGAGCCCAGGGTTCGCTCCTTGATGTAGATCATGGCACATATCCCTTTGTTACTTCTTCAAGTCCCACTGCAGGCGGTGCATGCACAGGCTCCGGCGTACCGCCGAATAAGATTGACAGAGTAATTGGCATTGTAAAAGCCTATACTACAAGAGTCGGAAACGGGCCATTTCCAACTGAACTAGTTGACGAAGAAGGTGATAAATTGAGAAAAATCGGAGCCGAATTCGGAGCCACTACCGGGCGCCCCCGAAGATGCGGCTGGTTTGATGCTTTTTTGGTCCGTTATTCTGCAATGATAAACGGAATTGATTATGTTGCATTTACTAAGCTGGATGTATTAAGCAGTTTTAATGAAATAAAAGTCTGTGTAGGATATGAAATAGACGGAAAGCTGCTTAAAATATTTCCGACAGATTCGGAAAGACTTGATTTGGTAAATCCGGTTTATGAATCGATTCCTGGATGGAATGCAGATATTTCTGAGTGCAGGAGCTATGATGAATTACCTGACAACACTAAAAATTATCTTTCCTTTATTTCCAGACAAGCAGGCATAAATATTAAGATTATTTCTGTGGGGGCAAAGCGCCAACAAACATTCATGATTCAATGATTAAAAAAATCTTTTTGTTTTTTTTCTTGTTGATGTTTTTTTTTCTCCCGACCTCATTTCATAACCAACAGCAAATAAACTTATCTATTGTTTTCCCCAAAGATGATACACGGCTGCAGATCTCCGGAAAGCCCGTTTATCTCATCGGATTAATTACCCCCGCTGATGCCGAATTAAAGATAAATAATTCTAAAGCAGTAGTTGATAATGATGGAGCTTTCATTGATTATACCGATGTGATTCTTTTTAAGGAGAATGATACTACAAAAGGAAAGTTTATCTTTGAATTAACAACTGCGGAAAACAGCAGAAGAATTGAAAAAGTCTATAATGTAATTCCCAAAGCCGAAACATCCCGGTCCGATACTTTGGAGGTCGATAAAAGCTGGCCCATTAAGCCTTCTGCAGATAGAATTATGCAGCCGGGGGAATATATTGATGTTGAAATTAAAGCTTCACCTGAGGCAGATGCATTTTTCACAATAGAAGGTTCTAGAGAAAAATATCCTCTTACCGAGAACAAGATAATTGATACATATTATTGGGCGGATGCAATATTCGGAGAAGGATTTAAAGGAATAAATGATACAATTTCCGGAATTTACAGGGGAAGCTTTAAATTAAATTCCGGACTGAAGGATGTAAAACTTAAAATAACTCTTGAAAAAAAACCGTACAAGAAAATAACAGTGGTTCCGAATGGAAAAATCTCCGCTATGGAAAATACTGTTCCCAAGATTGTGGAAATTAAAAAAGACAAAAATCCGGTTATCGGGAGGTACGGTCCTGAAAAAGGTTATAATCTTCAACTTTCAGCCGGAATTAAGCTGGAGGTTGCAGGCAAAGAAGGAAACTGGTATAAAGTAAAATTATCGAATGATGAATACGCTTTTGTTCCTGATTCACTTGCATTAGAGCTGCCTGAAGGTACTCCAATTCCCGGCAGTTCAATATTTGTGATAAGAGCTGAAGATGAAGGAACATATTCAACTGTAAAATTAGGATTGAATCAGTGGCTTCCGTACAAAATTTACCAATATAATCCCTCAAGAATTGAATTGCTGGTTTATAATGTTACTGCTAATATTGATTGGGTTTATTACGAAAGGAAAAGTGATTTCATACAGGAAATTAAATGGGATCAGCCGAAAAAGGGTGTTCTTAAATTAACTATTTTATTAAATCAGAAAACTCACTGGGGCTATTCTGTTTTTTATGAAGGAAATGTGCTGAACCTGAATATAAATAAACCGGCAGAAAGAAATGACGCCTTTTTATTCTGGAGCAACCAGTTAAAGAATAGAAAAATTGTTCTGGATCCCGGTCACAATCCCGAAACCGGATCCGTGGGACCTAGAGGCACATTAGAAAAAGATATTAATATGTCAATAACCTTAAAGCTAAAACAAATTCTGGAAGATTCAGGAGTAAAAGTTTATTTAACGCATTCCGGGGAAGGAATTGAATTAAGGGATAGAAAAGAGAAAGTCAATTCATTTAATCCTGAAATCTGTATAAGCATTCATAATAATGCTGTCCCGGAAGGAGTTAATCCGCTTAAATTTAACGGGAGCTCGGTTTATTATTATTATTCACAGGCGCTTCCGCTCGCAAAATTAAT
>JBLNGL010000685.1:0-3165 GCA_050264735.1 Ignavibacteria bacterium
GCGCACAGTTATATCGCAGAATTCGCAGTCGTAAGGGCACCCGCGTGAATACTGAAGATTCATAGAGGTGTAATTGTTCATCGGCAGAATTTCCCAGAGAGGCAAAGGTGCTTCAGTAACATCAGCCCATTCTTCCGAAGTGTAAATATGTTTAGGATTTCCCCCTTTCAGATCATCTAAAAACTTCCTCAGGGTTATTTCAGCTTCATTAAGAACAAGGTGATCAACATTTTTGTAAAGTTCGGGACTGCTAGTAAATAATGGTCCGCCGGCCACTATTTTTCTATGCAGCTTTTTACATCTTTGTATAACATGATTTGTGGAATCGCCTTGAATCGACATGGCGCTGATAAAAACATAATCCGCCCAAAGAAGATCTTTATCCTCTAGCTTCCTTGTATTCATATCTATTAATTTTTTATTCCAATCCTGCGGAAGCATTGCAGCCACTGTAAGCAATCCAAGCGGGGGAAAACTTGCATTCTTTGAAACGAATTTTAATGCATGTTTAAAGCTCCAGAAGGAATCGGGATATATTGGAGAAACCAAAAGGATATTCATATCTTCCTTTAAAATGTTCTGTTCAGAAGCCTGATTTCAGGTTATTAATTCTAAATAAAAATTCTTTTTATTTGACTATTATATTTTGGCAAATTTTTCAGCCGGACTCTTACAAATCGGACAGTCTTCCGCGGGCTTTTCCGATTTGATGTTTCCGCAGGAAGGACATAGATAAAAATCGCTCACTTCTAAATCTTTTCCATCCTCTAAGGCTTTTAAAGCTTCATTATATAAATGAGTATGAACTTCTTCTGCTTTAACTACATACCCGAACATCCGTTTTGCTTTATGATTTTCAGAAACAGCGTCCTCCAGCATTAACGGATATACTTCTTTATATTCTTTCAATCCCCGCGTTAGTGCAGTTTTAACATTTTCTTTTGTAGAACCGATTAGATTCATTGCAATAAAATTCCCCTCTGCATGAATTCTTTCCGCTTCGGATGTTAACTTGAACAGACGTGCAATATTTGGAAAACCTTCCATGCGTGCTTTTTTCGCGAACACACGGTTCTTTTGGTTTGTCTGACTTTTAATTGCAAATGCTTTTTTTAAATTTTCTTCTGTTTTGGACATCACTTCCTCTTAATTATCGAATTATAAAATTGACTTTTACTTAGACAGCAATACGTTTCGGCTGCTTTTTGAAGTATGCATTCTGATCATGGAATACAGCTCCTTCCGGGAGCCACTCCCACAGAGGACCCAGCTCTTTTTTAATCATGTTTAAATAGAAATCAGGAAGCTCGTTTGTTTCCTGTTCAAAATAGTCCCGGAATTTTCTGTCAGACTTAAGATGCATAAGGATTTCCTTATTATATGCCACTCTTCCGAAACCTTCTTCCGAAATTGCACGGACAACATTCATCCAGCGTGGAATAAATGCCTTCGTTGCAATCATCCGTTTGGCAATTGCAGCCCAGGAAAATGTATGTTCGCCGAGTCCGATTATATGAGAATAAAATTCCTGCCAGGAATAATTTACTGGCTTTACATTCATTGCATGGTTATTATCAAGGAAATGAAATGGAAATGGGAGTACCCGGTCGTGTTCCTGGTAATCCAGGTTCAGCGGAGCTGCTTCCCCGAATGCAGATAACAGGGAATATCCGGGAAATGCGCCGGGTGTCAGGTCTACAAATATTTTTGAAAGTTCAAACGGCTCTTCACCTTTATCGCAGTCAAGTCCAAGCACAAAATTTGTCTGGACATAAGGAAGATAGCGGAGTATCATATTAACATGTTCCGATGCAAGCTTTACTTTATCCATCCCGGTTGCACTGCCGGTTTTCGATTTATTCCCGAGATCATACCATGATTCAATGCCCGGCAGCATTGCTTTAAATCCGTTCCTTTTTAAAACTTTTACATGCGGTTCTGATAAAACAGACAAGCTGCTTTCGGCAATAAAATCTATGCTGTTCTCCGGTATAGCTTCCTCAATTGCGTTCATGTAATCGTTAAACCGGATTCCAAAATTCGGATCGTGCCATCCGACCACCGGTTTCTTGAATTTAGTTAACAAAAATTTTAGATCTTCTTTCATTATGTTAAAATCCAGCGGCTGGTATGCAACTGTAGAATCGATGCAGAAGCTGCAGGTGTAAGGACAGCCTAAGCTTCCGAGCATCGGAACTAATTTCAGGAAGGGAGCTTTTTTTAATGTAGGCTCAATAAATTTCCATCTCTCCTTCACGCCGGGAAGCGATGCAGGCTGTTTCTTGGAAGTAAAATATAAACCGAAAGGCCGATGCGGAGTGCAGTCCTGCAGGATTTCTAAAATAATATTTTTATCGGTGAAGCCTGCTACGTAATCAAAATAATTTAAGGCATCATCGGGGTAACATCTGGCGTGAGGGCCGCCCAGTACTGTTATTGCGCCGCGTGACCGCAAAAGATTGCTTAGGGCATAAGCCGTCTGTGCACTTTCGGTAAATGCGCCTATAAATACTATATCCACATTTTGCGGCAGTTCGCTGATCAGATCTTCTTTGCCGGTATAGCAGATGTAAGTTACGTTGTGTCCTTCTTCTTCACTCCAGACTCCGATAACCTGCGGCATTATACTGGCAAAGTTCGCATTCATTATCCTGGCAAACAATTTCCTGTTTGGTTTTTTTGAAACCAGATCGATAATTCCGACTTCTAATTTTTTCATGCCTATTCTCTTCTTGTTTTATTCCATTAAAAACAAATTAGTATGAACATTCCCCCTAACAGGATTTATCTGCTCTTTATCTCTAATAAAGATATTAAATTAACAGGCATTACAAATGAATCTAAAGGATAGAAAAGGGATTAATCCTTTTGGTTAAACAAGGAGAGTATATTAAACATGAAAGTACGGACATTCATTTATTAATTTGATTACAATCTTTTTATTAATTAGTAATTGTTGATATGCTCTTAGCAATTGTCTTTAATGTTTCTCCGGTATAAGAGTAATTTGCTATTTCCAGGCGGGTATGGAGTGCAAGTTTCTCCATAATATTATGGATATGACTTTTGACCGTAAAAGCGGACACATGAATTTTCTGTGCAATTTCTTTATTGCTCAATCCTTCACCAAGAAATTCAATAACTTCCTTTTCACGTTTTGTCATA
>JBLNGL010000686.1:0-10150 GCA_050264735.1 Ignavibacteria bacterium
AATCTAATTCCTGTTCTAACTGCTTTTGAAAATGTGGAACTCCCGCTTTTATTGACAAAATTGTCAAAATCAGAAAGAAGGGATCATGTAGAAAAAGTTTTATCTATTGTGGGTTTGGGTGATAGAATACACCACTATCCAAAGCAGCTGTCAGGCGGACAGGAGCAAAGAGTTGCTATTGCCAGGGCTATTGTAACCGATCCGTTGATTTTAGTTGCAGACGAACCAACAGGTGATCTTGATAAAAATTCGGCTGAAGAAATTTTAACACTTATGGAAAGATTAAATACTGAATTTAAAAAAACTATTTTAATAGTTACACACGATCCTCATGCCGCTTCTCGTGCAAAAAAAGTTCACCACCTTGAGAAAGGCGATTTGATCAAGGAGCCGGTATGAAAATAATTAAATTAATAATTAAGAATGCATTAAGACATAGGCTGAGAACAACCTTAACGGTTTTGGGAATTGCAATTGCCGTTATTGCCTTCGGATTGTTACGAACTGTAGTTACGGCATGGTATATTGGAATCGAAGCCTCTCAGGCAGACAGGCTCATCACACGGCATGCTGTCTCATTCATTCAGCCGCTTCCCTATTCATATCTAGAAAAAATCAAAAAAATACCGGAGGTAAAAAACGTCACGTTTCTCAATTGGTTCGGAGGAATATATATAGATAAAAATCAATTCTTTGCCAGGTTTGCAGCAGATCATAATACATTTTTCGATTTGTATCCGGAATGTCTTATAAGCAAAAAGGAGCTTGAAGATTTTAAAAAGGAAAGAAACGCTTGCGTACTGGGAAGGGATATCGCAAACCAGTACAAATTGAAAATTGGTGACGTTATGGTTCTTGAAGGCGACATTTATCCCGGCAGATGGGAATTTGTTATTAGAGGAATTTATCAGCCTAAATATAAATATACAGATGCTACATTGATGGTTCTTCATTGGGATTATTTGAATGAAAGAATACAGCAGGAAACTCCTGAAAGAGCAAATTATGTCGGGTGGTATGCCGTTAGGATAGATAACGCGAATAATGCTGCAACAGCTTCAAACAAAATTGATGCGTTATTTAAAAATTCACCTGCAGAAACAAAGACAGAAACAGAAAGGGCTTTTCAGCAGGGATTTATTGCTGCAAGCAGTGCAATCATAGAAGGAATGAATGCGATATCATTCATTATAGTCGGAATTATAATGCTGGTATTAGGCAACACAATGATTATGGCGGCACGTGAACGGACAAGAGAATATGCAGTTTTAAAAACATTAGGATTTTCAGGAACTCATCTTGTGGGGCTGATAATGGGAGAATCGCTTTTCATTTCTGCACTCGGAGGCGGGGTCGGATTAGCACTGACATTTCCTATTGTTGCTTTTTTTGAGAGTGTAATTCCGAAAGGCTGGTTCCCCATTTTTCAAATCGAAACCATTACAATCATTCTTGCTATTAGTGCAATTATAATTATTGGAATTGCTTCGTCAATTTTTCCGGTTCAAAGAGCTGTAAGCACTAAAATTGTTGAAGGATTCAGGTTCGTAGGATGAAAAGTTCAAGTTCAAGATAAAGTTCAAGTTCAAGATAAAGTTCAAGTTCAAGCAGAATAAAGTTTTTACTTGAACTTGAACCCTTTTAATAATAAACGATTTTTAAGGATTTAACTATGGCGGTTCCATTTAAATATTCGATAAGAAGTTTCGGTTCAAGAAAACTTACTACAATTATAACGATCTCCGGTATTGCCCTGGTTGTTTTTGTTTTTGCCGCTGTATTAATGATGGCATATGGAATTGAAAAAACCTTAGTCTCCACCGGTTCTCCCGATAACCTTATAGTAATTAGAAAGGCATCAACCGGCGAGATCTCAAGCATTATAGATGGAGATACACAGAATATAATAAGAACTCTGCCGTATCTAGGAAAAACTTCCGACGGAAAACCGATGATTACAAATGACCTTGTTGTTATTATTAATTTAAATAAATTCGGCGGCGGATTAAGCAATGTAACCGTAAGAGGAGTTTCGCAGGTAGTTAGAGAAGTCCGGCCCCAGGTAAAAATTATTGAAGGAAGGATGTTTAATTCTACCCTGCGCGAGCTTATCGTCGGCGAATCGGTTGCAAAAAATTTTGAAGGCACTCAAATAGGGCAGACAATTAAATTTGCCGGGGACAACTGGAAAATAGTCGGAAAATTCACCACAGACGGAAGCGGCTTCGATTCCGAAATTTGGGGAGATGTATCACAACTTCAGGATGCGTTTAACAGGGGAAATGCCATTCAATCGTTAACCTTAAAACTGAATAATATTAACGGTACTAGAAATTTTAGGGATGCTTTCAAGGCTGATAAAAGATTATCACAATATGAAGTGAAAAAAGAGCAGGAATATTTTGGCGAACAGTCCAGTTATTTAGCAACATTTATAAGGATATTGGGAATTTTTATTACAATAATTTTTAGCATAGGCGCAACTGTCGGCGCCATGATTACCATGTACGCAGCTGTTGCCCACCGTACTGTGGAAGTCGGAACTATGCGTGCATTAGGATTCAGCCGGACAAGCATTCTTGTTGTATTTCTATTCGAGTCATTATTAATTTCATTACTCGGCGGTGCAGCAGGAATTATTCTTGCATCGTTTCTGCAGCTCATTTCTATCTCTACTTTAAATTGGAATTCATTTGCAGAAATTGCATTTTCCTTTACTCTTTCGCCATCAATAATTATTTCTTCCTTACTTTTTGCAGTTTTAATGGGTATTTTCGGTGGTTTTTTCCCATCGGTTCGGGCAGCAAGATTAAATATCGTAAATGCTTTAAGATCTGAATAATTTGTTATAAAAAATTTATATACCCTCTTATTCCATGGGAATCTCTGGTGTTAATTTTTTTACCCATGGTGAAAGAAGGCGCAGAGTGAGTGCGGTTAACGGTACAGTTGAAATCTTTCCTTACAGAAAAATAAATATGACCATCTAATTTTTTCAGAATAATTTTAAAACGTCGGACAAAGAAAAAGTTTTTCAAAGAAATTATTAGGACGTTACAATTGAAGAAATATCCCAAAGTTTTTTCTTCAATTCAGTATTCTATTTTGAATTATTAACGAATTATTCATTTTGGAATTAATCCCTCTTTTAAAATAATAGCATAATTATTGAACCGGGGAATTTTTTTAAAATTCTGCATGAAAAATCCTTGCATTTAAATTTTAAAATTCTTAAATAACGACAAAAATGTTAAACGTTTATCTTTTTAGATGACCACTATTCTTGATGTAGCAAAAAAAGCTAAAGTTTCCGTTGTAACCGTCTCCCGCCTTCTCAACAATCCTGATATCGTAAGCTCCCGGACAGCAAATAAAATATTTAACGTAATGGAAGAACTTAACTATCAGCCGAGCCAGGCTGCTCGTTATCTGGTTCAGAAAAGAACGAACACCATCGCCGTTATAATGCCGGATATCAAAAATACTTTTTTTAACAGCTGGTTCAGGTTTATTGAGGAATATTCAAGCGAGAGAGATTTTAATCTGGTTTTATGCAATACAGATGAAGATCCTGTAAAAGAAATGAAATATGTCAAGCTGATTCATTCACAAAGAGTTGACGGAGCTATTATTGCCCCTACCTCAAAATCTTCGGTAGAATATTTATTGAAAAGCAAAGTACGCTTTATTCTGTTTGACAGAGTCTTTAAAGAGTTCAATACCAATTTTGTTTCAACTGATCACTATAAAGGTTCGTATGATGCCACGGAATATTTAATCAGGCTTGGGCACAAGAAAATTGCTGTATTAAAAGGCACCGGAACTTTGTATCCCGATATTGAAAGATTTGCAGGCTTTAAGAACGCAATGAAAAAATATAATATTACGATTGATCCGGATTTTATATTGAATTGTGAATTCAATGAAGATAAAGCGGTGCTGGCAGCCAGGCTGCTGCTTCAGAGAACCGAAAAGCCTACGGTAATTTTCCCCTTCAACAGTTTGATGTCTATCGGAGTAATTAAAGCTGTCCAGCAGTTAAAACTTTCGATACCTGAAGATATTTCGCTTTTAAGCTTTGACGAAATTCCCGGTTCGGACATATTCAGGCCTCAAATTACTCATATAATGCAGCCTGTTAATACTTTAGGAAAAGACATCATGATAGCTATGATAAATATGATTAACAATCCCTCAAAGCAGGTTAGAATTTTTCAAAATCCCGAACTGGTAATCGGAAATTCAGTAAAAAAAATTTAAAACAATTTCGGATAAAATTATTCACTTTGCTACTTTACAATCAAAATAAAATTTCGAGGGGGCTCGTTCCACTCTTGGTTATACATCCTATACTTAGAATTAAATTTCAATTATCAATTAATATTCTGTTCATAGTCGGAAGGAGTAATGACTAATGAAAAAATTGATACTATCATTGTTTCTTTTAATAATCTCGGCATCGGTTATTTACCCGGGCACAACAGGGAAAATAGCTGGGATTATTACCGAAAAATCCACCGGCGATCCTATCCCAGGGGCTAATATAATTGTTGTAGGAACTACTTTCGGAGCAGCATCCGATGCTGATGGTCAGTTTACAATCTTGTATGTCCCCCCAGGCACTTATGATGTTCAAATTTCTGTAATCGGATATAGAAAAGTAACTGTAAACGAAGTCAGGGTTTTTATTGATCAAACTGCACGTATTGATGCGGCGCTTGAAGAGGAAACAATTCAGGTTGGCGAAGTAGTTGTTACAGCAGATAGGACAACAATCAGACCTGATGTTGCAACCAGCGTTACCGCAGTATCTGGTGAAGAAATTGAGGATCTGCCTATTAACAGCGTTGTAAGTGCAATTGGATTACAAGCCGGCATAAGGGGAGGGTGGAGTTCTTTTACAGATAATGCTGCGCAGCCGACTTTTATTACAGAAAATTACGCTCGTGGGAATGTCAGTGTGCAGGGCGGACTGAGTATTCGCGGAGGCGGCGGAGAGAATATTCTTTTTGAAATGGATGGTGTTACTTTACGGGATCCTAGAAACAATGAACCGATGACAAAATTGCCTTTAAGCTCAGTAAAAGAAATATCTGTCGAACGTGGTGGATTCCAGGCTGAATACGGGCAGGTTCGGTCCGGTCTTATAAATGTGGTTACTAAAGAAGGTAGCTCTTCCGGATATTCAGGAAATATCCAGTTTCGCATAAGTCCTCCTGCTCCAAAATACTGGAGAGGCGAAGGCATT
This sequence comes from Ignavibacteria bacterium, assembly GCA_050264735.1. Lineage (GTDB taxonomy): Bacteria > Bacteroidota > Ignavibacteria > Ignavibacteriales > Ignavibacteriaceae > DATKLQ01. The sequence goes on from JBLNGL010000686.1 coordinate 5,249, forward strand.
CGGGATCTTCTCGATCCATATTCGTATGCTTTGCGGCCTTTCTTTGATCCTGAAGTCTGCTGGACAGGCACTCAAAATGGAGCATGGGATCAATATACACGAGATCAGTACCCGGAATTCCAGGGATGGAATCAAGTAGCTGAAAATCTAAATTCAGATAATGATCCGACTAATGATTTAACCCCTGAGGGAGCACAAAGAGCCTTCATGTATGAAACAAGAAAAAAACAAATCAATGATCAACCCGATTATGAAATTGATGCGGGATTTGGAGGCCCGGTTCCTTTTATCGGCAAGTCGCTTGGCGATTTGAGATTTTTTACTTCTTACAGAAACAATAGGGAAATCCTTCTATTCCCTCTTTCGAGACCGGATTACAAAGACTATGATTGGACTTTACAAGTGACTTCCGATATTGCAAAAGCAATGACACTTCGACTCTCCAGTCTGATTGGAAAACAGTTTACAATAAGACATAACTGGGATGCTACGGGTATCTATTATTATCCCCATTTCCCAAATGAAATTGCAAACGTAGCAAGCGGCATCAGCAGCCCTGGTGATTTAATGGGATTATTCTCAGACTTTAATTTTTCTCTTTCTGATATAGAACATCAATCTTATGCTGCTAAACTTACTCATACTTTCAGTCCGACTACTTTTTATGAGGTATCCATTGAACATTTTAGACGTAATTATAATACTCGTCCTTCAGCATTGCGGGACACCTCAATTAAGTATGAAGTAGTTCCCGGATTTTTTGAGGATTCAAATCCTTTCGGATATTGGCCGGGAGATATAACCAGTGTTCTGGTAGGAGAAGGTTCACATTATGCTAAAGCCAGGGACTTTACAAAAGTTAATTGTACTACAGTTAAAGCAGATTTTACTTCTCAGCTCAATTTTCAGAATTTATTAAAAGCCGGGATAGAATTTAATTACAATGATCTCGATTTTGATTACGGAATTATATCTTCCGCTTCTCAATTAGAGAATCTCAATGATCCTGATAAAGGGTATTCAAGCCGGGTTCAGATGCATGTATTTCCTGTTCGTGCTTCAGCATATCTTCAGGATAAGGTAGAATTTCAAGAATTTACAGTAAATGCCGGCTTACGTGTGGATTACAGCAATTCAAAGACGGACTGGTGGGATGTAAATCCTTTTGATCCCCGTTTTTTTCTCTCTGATAATGAAGGGAATACTAATTATGATGACCCCAATCTATTTCCCAAGACAAAATCTGAACCGCAATGGCAGTTAAGCCCCCGATTAGGTATCTCTCATCCCATCACAGAAAATTCCAAATTGTTTTTTAACTATGGCCATTTCAAGCAGGTGCCGCAATATGAAAGTTTGTTCAGGGTGGAGCGAAATCAAACCAGTCAAATGACAAGCTTTGGAGATCCTAATTTAATTTTAGCTAACACTATTTCTTATGAATTGGGTTATGATCATATATTATTTGATGAATACTTGATTCAGCTAGCTGCATTTTATAATGATGTTACGGACCAGCAGGATTTTACAAGATATATATCCAGGGCTACCGGTCTTTCTTACACACAATCAACTTCAAATAATTATGAAGATGTTCGCGGATTTGAAATTACGTTGCGAAAGACAGCGGGCACTTGGTGGTCAGGCTTTATAAATTATACTTTTCAGGTAAGGACCACAGGCCATTTTGGAAGTTCTCAGATCTATGCCAGTAAACAACAGCAAGCAGATTTTGACCAAGAGACTATTAATCTTTATCAAGACCGCCCTATACCTCAGCCTTTTGCTAGAGCAAATATTAATGTTTTCTCTCCGGAAGATTTTGGACCTGAAATATTGGGACATCACATATTGGGTAATTTCGGATTGAATGTTACTGCTGATTGGCAGGCTGGATATTGGACTACATGGAATCCAAACGGACTCTTGTCCGTTGCCTATAATGTACAGGCTGTAGATTTCTTTGATGTCCATCTTCGTCTCGATAAAACCATTGAAATAGGAAAGTTTGATATTACTTTCTTCATGGATATGGATAATGCGTTAAACAACTTAAGATTGTGGCATAATGGAGATCAGGATTATATGGGATCCCTGCATCTTCCTAAAAGCGATGCTTATCCTAATATTCCCGGTGATGATAAAGTTGGAGATTATAGAGAACCAGGCGTAGAATTCCAGCCGCTTATAGGTGTTGATGTTTGGGATCAGTCACATCTTCCTGCTCCGGACCGGGCATGGTATTATGAAATTTCAACCGGCGTTTATAGGGAATATGTAAACGGACAATGGTCGCAGGTTGATAAAAGTCGTGTAGATAAGATGCTCGAAGATAAAGCTTATATAGACATGCCGAACCAGTCTACTTTCTGGTTTTTAAATCCGCGGAGAATCTTTTTCGGCTTAAGATTCTCATTTAATCTTGGCGACTAGTAAATAAAAGAGGAATCAATGAAAAAACTATTATATAAAATAAAAAATCGAAATTCTATAATCATGCTCTACATGTCCGTTGCAGGATTCTTAATTTTAGGTTACACTAATTCAAGCTACTCTCAAGCAATCAGATGGCTTCATGTTGGAGAATTGCAATCGCCTATCAATGAAATAGGTGCGGAATATGAAGGCGAATTTCCGGGCGGAAATACCAATTTCTACTCATGGCCTGCTCAATATAGTCTTGATCAAAATACAGCTAGAATGAAAGGATTATGGATAGGCTGTAAAAATTTTAATGATCCGGCAGATAGTGTGCTTAGAAGTGTGAAAGTAATTGGTTCGGGACCAAGAGATTTCGCCGATCGAATCAACCAAATCTTTCCGGTAGAAATAAGATTAATTGGGAGAGATGTTCATCCGGAAGTTCTTGTCGATAATACCGATGCAACAGATAATGAAGATTACGATTTAATTGATGAAATAGACCCAAACTTGCCATCTGACAGAATGGTTTTAGTAAAATTCAATACTTCTATTGGAATTTCTGTTACAAAGAAGGTATACTCATTTGCCAATTCCGAACACGGCAATTATTTTATTAACGAATATGTTTTTAAAAATACCGGAATTTATAATCGTGATGGGGATGTGCAGCAGCAAACACTGCAAGACGTTTGGTTTTATTTTTTTTACAGGTATGCTTTTGCAGGCGTAACTTCAACAGCTTTTGGTTCAACATGGGGGCATTTCAATTCACAATGGGGCCCGAACTGTGTAAATCATTCTTTTGGCGAAGATCCAAACAACCCTGAATACACACATAATGGGAATCCGATGAGAGGCTTCTTTTCATGGGCTGGTCCAATCGAAGGTTCTCCACGTCCAACTTATGCGGAGGATTGGGGTACGCCAAAGCTCGATGAGCCTGATGGGGGTACTTTGGGTACAGCTAAATTTGCAGGTTGTGTAACACTTCATGCCGATGTCGATCCCCAAAATCAAAATGATGATCCCCTTCAGCCAAAAAATACCTGGTTTATCTCTTCCGATGGTATCCATGTTGATCAAACTGTAAGTCAGATTAATGAATCGGAAATGCAGGACCGGTATGATATTATGAGTGAAGGTCATCCGACTGTTAAGCACGATGTACTTGTTGGCGACGGATATCCATTTGACTATGCTGATCCTGTAAGACAAGGTGGAGGCGGCACTAGTCAGGGGCAAGGATATGGACCTTACGATTTAGCTTATGGGGACAGTATTAGAATTGTCTTTGCGGAAGGAGTATCCGGAATTTCATGGGAAAAAGGACGTGAAATTGATATAAGATGGCTGCAATGGAGGAATGGAACCGGAACTCCGGAATTAAGAATGCCCGATGGTTCTCCAACCACCGATTACAATCTATATAAACGAAGATGGTTCGAAACCGGGAAAGATTCGATTATTAAAACTTTTCGTAATGCTATAGATAATTACAACACTCCCGGCTTTATTCAGTCTCCTCCTCCTCCAACTAACTTTACGGTTACTTCGGGAGGTGATCGCATCAGATTGGAATGGACTCAAGCCGGAACAGATGGGTATGTGATTTATCGTTCTCGCGGTAATGTTTTGGATTACAGAACAGTATATGAAAAAATCCGGGAAATAAACGATCCGAATATCACTTCATTTGATGATAAAACCGCAGTACGCGGCTTTAATTATTACTATTATCTCCAGGCAAAAAGCGGCGGTTTGTTAAGCAGCTTAGTCTGGACAATTACAAATACACCTGCAACACTCCAGAGACCTGCTGTAACTGACTCTACTCCTACTCCCCCTGCAGGAGACACCACTTATTGGAAATGGATTAATCCTTCAGTATGGAATATAGATTCAATTTATATACCCTATTCTTCTGTTAATTATAGTAACGAAATATATCTATGTATAAATGCACTTGAAGATGATAGCATTGCACCAAATACCGATATAACCCATTGGAAAGCGATTACTTCCGGAGGCCAATGGATTTCTGATAGGGGGGAATGGGTTAAAGGTGCTGCTTATAATGCTTTTGATGTCGTATCATACAATGGTTCAGATTACGTCGCCCCATTCTCCATTTCTGGTGGTACAGGATTAGAGCTTGTCAGAGTTGTACCTAATCCCTACGATATCCGCGCACGTTTCTTCCAGTTTGGCGATCAATCATCGTATGATCGAATTGCATTCTACGGATTACCTCCTGAATGCAAGCTTAAAATCTTTACTGAGAGAGGCGATCTAATTTGGGAAAAAGATCATGTAATTGGCACTGGAGATGAGTTATGGGATTCAAAGACTACTTACGGACAGATAATAGCCAGCGGAATTTACATTCTTTATGTTGAAAGACCTGATGGTGAATCTGTAATAAGAAAATTTGTAGTAATCAGGTAAGGAGAAATTAATGAAAAATATCTTACAAAATTC
>JBLNGL010000687.1:0-3769 GCA_050264735.1 Ignavibacteria bacterium
GAGGAAGTTCAAGTTCACGTTCAAGATCGCTGATTAATCATTACCATACATTCATACATCCATACAATCTTAGCGCGGCAAAGCCGGCAACCAAGCATGACTGCATGTTTGCATGACTGCCCACTTCGCTTCAGCAAAGCAAGGCGAGCATGCCATCAAGTATTCATGCTCGATAAAATCTTAACCAAATTTGGCAAAATATTATTGAGGATATCATACAACCATTCATTCAGCCATTCAATCATTCCTTCATTCATTCATTTTCAAATTCCTATTTCATCTTCCTTATTCATCACTTATATTTTGTATAACTTCAACAACTGACTATTTTTACAGGTAACTTTGTAATAATAAGGATAAATCATGCTTAAAATTCTTTTACTGTTATTTATTTCTTTTTTCATTATTAGTAATAATTATTCCCAGGAGGAACCTGATTCAATCGAAGTTTTTATTATTGAAAATTTTGTAACACCTGAACCTCCATATACTTTCAAACTTACATTTTTCACAAGCCCTGACTGCAAATCAAAAGTATTAATAAACGGGAAGGATACTTTCGATGTTTCAAATACAATAGCCGGTACTCACCAAATAGAAGTTGATATCAGCAAAATGAATTTACAGGGAGAATTTATTCCTTTCGTAATTGTAACGGAAGATTCAACCGGAAATAAATTTCAAAGCGAACAATACGAATTTGAACTGCCGAAAGAAATAAAGCTGGAATCAGAATCTAATTTTCTGCTGCTCTGCCTCTTTGCCGGAACAGTTTTTTTGCTTCCGGCTCCTGTATTTGTGGATATCAAAGGGGAAGGCTACTTCAGTCTGACGAAAGAGATACCCTTATTATTTATCCGTTCGAAGGGATACCAATATCCTGCAGGATATTTTTCGGTGGAATACTCATATATTTTCAATGCCCCTATAAAAAATTTTTTAAGAATCGGATATAAACATCTTTTCCCAATTCCGGGGATAGAATATATTTCTCCGGGGTTTAACGGCTTTACAAATTTTAATGGTTTTAACGGGATAAGTCCTGAAGTATCGCTAGGATTATTCAGAATTGCCAACACATTTACACTTTATACACGCTACAGGTTCAATGCAAAGCCTGGAGAAACCGGCAGGGAATTTCATGAATTCAGCCTTGGTCTTTATTCCGGTTTCTTTGCTATTTATCTGAATTAGATGTAACTCAGACATTCCTGTCTGAGAGCTTAAAAAATATATTTAAATAATTAAGAGATTCACAGACAAGCCTGTCTGTGCTGCAAAAACTATTTATGTCAAAAAATAATATTCTCATAAAACCTTTTTCGGATGAATTTCTTAAACCGGCAGCTGAACTCTGCCGGATGAGCATGGAATATGATATTATGCCCGATTTCCTTTTACGGGAGAAAACCTTCGGCGATCCCGATTATAATATTGCACTTACACAGCTGGCATTTAATGAAGCGAATGAACAACCGGTAGGATTTATACAGGGAATAATACGTAATATATCAACCGGGAAGAGACATGGAAAAAAAATAAAAATGAAGAAAATCGGCTACATTAAACTTCTCTGTGTTCATCCGGATGAAAGAAGAAAAGGAATTGCCTCACAACTGTATAGAAAAACAGAAAAAAAGCTTATCCTTTCCGGTGTTAAATCAATAAGAATATATGAATCGATACCAAATTATTTTATGCCGGGTGTGGACCCCATGTACACTGAAGCGGTCTGCTTCCTTGAAAGAAACGGCTTTAAAAAATTTGGTGATACATCCAATCTTTCTGCAGATCTTGTAAATAAGAATTTTTCAACCGATGAAGAAGAAAGGAAACTTTTGAAAAAAAACATCATATTTAAACGTGCCGAACCTGATGAAAAAAATGAAGTCTTAATCTGGCTTGAAAAAAAATTTCCTGAATGGATCCCTGAAGTATCTGAATCTTTTAATAATAATCCTGTATCATTATTTATTGCAAAAGCTAATGAGGACGTTCAAGCTTTTTCAGCATATGAGGTAAATAATAAAGGAACAGGCTGGTTCGGACCTATGGGTACCGGTAAGTCTTTTCAGGGATTGGGAATCGGCGGAATTCTATTAAAGAAATGTTTACTGGCTATGAAAGAAATGGGATTTAAAAAAGCAATAATCCCTTGGGTCGGACCGATCCCTTTTTACATGCACTATGCAGGCTCAAAAGTGGAACGTGTTTTCTGGCGGTACGAAAAAATTTTGGAATAAAATCTTTCAGGAATTAATCCTACCTTACTATTATAATTTTTAGATTAGTTTAAATGCTTAAATATTTAATCGCATTATCCTATCTTGCATTTAATATTGCTTCAGCACAAACCGGAAGGGTTGCCGGGAGAGTTACCGAAAAAAACGGTGAACCGTTACCTTCCGTAAATATTTATTTGCTTTTTACCAACTACGGCACCGCCAGCAGGGAAGACGGGACTTATGAGCTGGATTTTATCCCCCCCGGGAAATATGAAATAAAATTCAGCACAGTCGGATATGAAGCTGAAGTTTTTGATTTGGATATCAGTCCGGGCAAGATTATAGAATTAAACGTGGAAATGAATCCCGTTCCGATTGAAGTGGGGCAGGTTGAAGTAACAGGATTTAAAGATCAGGATCAGGGTGATACGAGAACTAGTCTGATAGATTTGAATCCCAAAAGCGCAAAAATACTGCCGGGAGCGGGAGAAGATGTATTGAGAACCCTTCAGGCTTTGCCCGGTGTTCTTGCCCCGAATGATTTCTCGTCCCAGCTTATTGTAAGAGGAAGCGGTCCGGATCAGAATCTTATAATTATGGACGATGTTGAAGTATTCAATCCTTACCGTCTGTATGGATTAATCAGCATGTTTAATCCTGAAGCAGTGTCCGACATAAATCTTATTACAGGAGGATTCCCTGCAAAATACGGCGACAGGCTTTCTGCAGTACTCGATGTGACGAATAGGGAAGGAGATAAAAAGAAATCTTTAAAAGGAATTATAAATGCTTCCATCATTGATGCAAATTTAGTGCTGGAGGGAAAAAATCCGGGCGGAATCCCGGGCAGCTGGCTTCTAAATTCCCGCAGAACCTATTATGATTTGATTATCGAACCTTTTGTAAAAAATGCCGGACTCGTTGACGATAATACTACATTCCCTAACTTTTATGATGTGCAGGCAAAAATAGCTCTTGGTCCTTTCCATGGACATAAAATACTTTTAAATGGAATTTATTCCCGCGACGGAGTGGATGTTGTAAGCCCTGATAATAGAAAAACCGCCGACAGCGTCGGAGTCTTTAATGTTACTAAAAATGATATTGCTAGCCTTGCTTGGCATTTCTCGCCGAACAGTAAGCTCCTTAATAAATTAATTTTTTCCTGGTACAGGAACAGCGGTGCAACAGATTTCGAATCTAAAATTCTCGATCCCTCTTTAAACAGGGATGAATTTGAAGATGTAATTCCGGATACCTTATCCGGGTATCTACTTAATGTAAAATTCGATGCCGATTTTTCTTTACGCAAATATTCCGTCGATGATAAGCTTACGTATGTTTGGGGTGAAAATATTTTTGAAGCGGGCGCCGGCGCCGATATTATGCAGACCATTGTTGAATTCAAGTTTGATCTTGATCCGGAATTGGTGGCTATCATTGCATCTAATCCGCAGTTCAGAGCCGTACTGAGCGATATAAAGAATGTAAAAGATTATAACCGCTACCGAACCTATGTCCAGAATAATTTTAAAATAGGAGAC
>JBLNGL010000688.1:0-4096 GCA_050264735.1 Ignavibacteria bacterium
CTTTATACCTCAAAAGTCGGAATGGTGGCATTATAATTTTACAGGATGGGAGAAATATGAATTGATGGATATACCGTTTGAGGTGTTAGAATAATGGATGGTGCTGTTGCCAAGTATTAGTTAAATATTCAATGTTCAACTCTCAATGATCAACTTTTATTGAATATTGATTGAATATTGATTATTGAATATTGAGCATTGAACATTATTTATTAAAAAATTATAGCAATCCAATCCCCGGCTTTTCATTCAAAACAAGTTTTCCCTCAATTACTTCAGTCCCTTTGAAAGGATCATTCTTGATCAGCAGATTCCCGTCAAGATCCGCCCAATCTACCATTGGGGATAACTGTGAAGCCGCAGAAATTGCGCAGGACGTTTCAGTCATACAGCCTAGCATTACTTTTAATCCAAGCGAGCGCGCAAGCAGAAGCATTTTATGAGCTTCTCTCATCCCGGTGCATTTCATTAATTTTATATTTATTCCGTTATACACTCCATGTGCTTTAACCACGTCGGATAATCTCTGGATGGATTCATCACCTATAATTGGTAAAGGACTTCTTTCCGTCAGCCAGGCAATGTCGTCAACCTGCTCTTTAGGCATGGGCTGCTCAACAAATTCAACATTTTTTTCACTCAGCCAATTAATCATATCAAAAGCAAATTGTTTATCCTTCCATCCCTGGTTGACATCAGCCGTCAGAGGTTTATCTGTTACAGAGCGGATCGTCTCGATCATCTCCTTATCATTTTCTCTTCCGAGCTTCACTTTCAAAATCTTATAAACATCAGCCTCTTTTACTTTCTGCTTAACGACCTCGGCAGTATCTATCCCGATAGTAAAAGAAGTGCACGGAGTTTTTTCCTTATCAAATCCCCAGATAGCATACCAGGGCTTACCCATAAGTTTTCCAACCAGGTCATGAAGTGCGATATCGACGGATGCTTTTGCAGCGGTGTTCTTTTCTGCAATGGAATCCACATAGCTTAGAATATCTTCAAGATCAAATGGATCTTTGAAGCGGCTTAGATCAACCTTTGCTAAAAAGGCAGCTGCGGTTTCCTGGGATTCTCCGAGGTACGGCGGCATCGAGGCTTCGCCGCGCCCGATTACACCTTCGTATTCTATTTCAGTAAGCATGACCGGTGTTGTTGTACGTGAATTTGCAGCTATAGTAAAAACATGTTTTAACTCAAGCGTGTAAGGATTAAAAGTTAATTTCATTTTTCCGCTTCTTGCAATTGTGTTCGAGAATAGTTTAGGAATATAAGATGCCGATAAACCGGATCCTGCAATCAGGCAGCCGCCGGTCATTAAAAAGTTTCTTCTGTTTTGTTTCATTATCTTCTCAAATAAAGAATTAATTTATCATCTTTATTATACAAAATTTCGATCTAAATAATATTAATCCATCCAAGAAAAAAAAGCTGAATAAGTTTTAATAAGTTGCAAAATCAAAAAATATCATTTAATTTGTAAAAGATTTTAACCATTATTCATCCAAAAAACCTCCGGAGGAGCTATGAGTAAAATTCTTACCATTATTTTTTCCTTTTTATTTCTTATATCCCTAAATGCCCAGGATGTATTTCAAAGAGATACGGCAATTAATACACAGCAGTATGAACCTGCCGGATTCGGCGGTGTTGTTGCAGGGGTGGATTGGGACGAAGACGGCAAGCCCGACCTGTATGCCTGCAATACAAATTTTATAGACACTCGTCCCGGTGAACTAGTACCGAGGATATACAAGTTTGAATGGAATGAAACCACTGCAACATGGGATTCAGTTTGGGGTGCTGCTATTTCAGGCCAGGCGCAAAATACCTGGATTGGTTTTGTTCCGGCCGATTTAGATAAAGACGGAAAACCAGAAATAGTATGGATGCCTTCTAATTTCCCGGATCCATCCGATGTAGATCCATCGCTTGTCAATCTTAACCCGCTTCGAGTAATTGTATTTGAAGTTGTTGGGGACGGCAGTGATAACTTGGGAGTCGATGACGGATTCGGTGCATTTCTTCCCAATGCTTCAACAGCAATAGTAGATAATGATACAACTAATCTGAGACCGATCTCACCTAAAATATTAGACATTGATTCCGATGGAACAGACGAAATAATCTTTGCCGATCAGGCAGCCGGATCCAGCGGAGGAGGGTATCATTTCGGAGTGGTTTCTGTAGATGGTATACCTGACAATGGTGACGGTTCTGAAACATGGACATTTGAAGCTAATGGACTGAATGATCCGAACCTAACCCGATCAAATAAATGGGATTTGGCTGTAGTTGACAGCACTCTCTATTTGTTTGATAACAACGGAGGCATATCTGCCGTACAATATGCGGGAGGCACTTATACCGCAGGACCGTTGGATACAGTTTCAGCAGGATGGAATGGTTCTTTCAAAGGTTCGGTAACAACCGATCTTAATAATGACGGTACTGACGAAATTATTATCGGAAGCTGGTACAGCAATAAAGTTTATGTTCTGGAGATAGGTGAAGATACTCTAATTACCTATGAAGTTGCCGAATTGACTGATGCCGGAAGATTAACCGGTGCTGGCGGAGGAGATCTCGATGCCGACGGAAATCCGGATTTTGTGTTTGGCACTAGAGGTAGTCCGGCAAGCGTTCCAAATTGTGCATTATTCAGAGTAGAATTTCAGGGCGGCGATATATCAAGTCCGGCAAATTATACCTGGTCTATTATCGATTCGCTTTTAGTCCCGGCTCCGGGCGGAACTGGAGGTGAACTTGATGTTGTTCATATTGCCAATGTCGACGGAGATGAAGCCGATGAAGTAATTTATACACAAGGTTATTCCAGAGGGGTTGCAAATGATACCGTTGGTGCTGTAGCAGTTCTGGATATGGAACATACTCCTGTAAGCGTAGAACTTGCCGATGATAACATACCCGATGAATATTATCTTAATCAGAATTATCCCAATCCATTTAATCCTTCAACAACAATTAAATTTGGAATAACCAGCGAAATGGTTGTTGAACTTAAAGTATTTGATGCTTTGGGACAGGAAGTTATTTCTCTAATTCCGGGACAGTTAATGAAGGCAGGCTCATATAATGTTACATTCAATGCTTCCAACCTTGCAAGCGGAACATATATTTATAAGTTAAAGGCTGGATCGAATGAACTTTCAAAAAAGATGATGCTGATTAAATAAGCCCCTTAAATCCCCCAACCTGTCTCGTCTTGGCAGACGAGCCAAGGCGGAGGGGGACTAATAGGAGGTCTTTCGAGTTTTACCTTGGAAGATTGAAACTATTGCAGCACAGATTAAAAACCTGTGCTGCACTTTAAATCATCTGAAAACTAAAAGATATACAGCTTTTAACAAATGAGCAGAACAATTCTTCCTTATGCCCTGCCGGCAGATATGCACTTTTTATCTTATCTTAATTTTCATCCCGTGAGGTTATAATGAAAAGAGGATTTTACATAAATGCTCTCTCCTTTTTAATGATATTGATATTTTCAATTAAAATTTCTGCGGGTACAACTGGAAAAATTTCAGGGAAAGTTACCGATGCGGAAACCGGAGAAGCATTAATAGGAATTAATGTGCTGATTGAGGGTACAACTCAGGGCGCAGCCAGCGAAATTGACGGCACGTATATAATTAATAACGTAGAACCCGGTACTTATACTCTCATTTTTTCCGGTGTGGGTTACCAGAAGAAAATAGTTACTAATGTAACGGTATCCAGCGATTTTACGACCCGAATTGAAATGCAGCTGTCTTCCGAAGCCATCGGACTTGAGGCGGTAATTGTTCAAGCAGAAAAACCTTTGGTTAGAAAAGATTTAACTTCATCCCAGGTTTCCATAGACGCAAATCAGATAAATACACTGCCGGTGGAAAACGTTAACCAGATATTAACTCTTCAGGCGGGAATAACTGAGGATGCCGGCGGCTCAATTCATATTAAAGGCGGGCGTGAAAGTGAAATTTCATATAATGTAAACGGCATTTCCATTGCAAATCCTTACGATAATTCCCGATCCGTAAATATTGCTACTAATGCCATACAGGAGCTTTCTGTTGTCAGCGGTACATTCAAT
>JBLNGL010000689.1:0-5391 GCA_050264735.1 Ignavibacteria bacterium
TTCCGGAACGCCCTCTAAGCTGACGGTCTATTCTTCTTGATTCGTGTCTTTCCGTACCAAGTATATACAATCCGCCTCTTTCAACGACGCCTGAGCCGAGCTTAATATCTGTTCCTCTTCCAGCCATATTTGTTGCAATTGTTACTGCCCCGATTTCGCCGGCATGAGCTACAATTTCAGCTTCTCTTTGATGCTGTTTTGCATTTAAAACATTATGAGCAATCCCTTTTCTCTTAAGCATTCTGCTGATAGTTTCTGAAACCTCTACGGAAGTTGTACCAACGAGAACAGGTCTTCCTTCTTTCTTTAGGTTTTCAATCTGCTCTATTATTGAATTATATTTCTCCCTCTTGGTTTTATATATAGCATCATCTTCATCTTCTCTTATAATTTCTTTATTACTGGGAATAACAACAACTTCCAACTTATAGATCTGATAAAATTCTCCTTCTTCGGTTTCCGCTGTACCGGTCATTCCGGCGAGCTTATTATACATCCTGAAATAATTCTGAAGAGTAATTGTTGCGAGAGTTTGAGTATCCCTTTCAACCTTTACATTTTCTTTTGCTTCAATTGCCTGATGAAGCCCATCGGAATAGCGTCTTCCGGGCAAAACACGTCCTGTAAACTCATCAACAATTGCAATCTTGCCTTCTTCGGTAATTACATATTCAACATCCTTTTCAAAAAGAGTATAAGCTTTTAAAAGCTGGTGTATGGTGTGAATCCGGTCGCTGCTTTCGGAATATTTTTGGTACAATAGATCTTTTTTCTTTACTTTTTCATCCTGTGAAAGATCCGGATCGTTTTCAAATTTGCTAATCTCGGTGCCGAGGTCAGGGAGGACAAAGAAATCCTTTTCCATGCCGCTCCCTTTTGCCAGCTCTTCCCTCCCTTTTTCAGTAAGATCAATCGTATTATTTTTTTCATCAATTACAAAGAACAGCTCATCGTCGATTATGTACATGTTCTTTGCTTTTTCCCTGAGAAACTCCATCTCTGTTGACTGCATTAATTTTTTGAAAGAGGGTTCGCTTAAAACTTTTGTAAGCTTTGTATGCTTCGGCAGTCCTCTATATGCACGGAGCAGTAATTTTCCGGCTTCAATATTTCCGTTCCCGTCGCCGTTCAAAAGATTTTCTGCATCCTGTACAATCTTAGATATTAAATTTGACTGAAGCCTGTACAGCCTCTCAACCTTCGGCTTCATCTCATTAAATTTCTGATCGTCAACTTCAACCGGACCGGAGATAATTAAAGGTGTTCTCGCTTCATCAATTAAAACCGAATCCACTTCATCGACGATTGTATAATTATGTTTTCTCTGCACCTGATGATCTTTATCTATCGACATATTATCGCGAAGGTAGTCAAAACCGAATTCGTTATTTGTTCCGTAAGTAATATCGTATTGGTACTGCTGTTTTCTTTGATCCGGGTTCATGGTGTTTATAATGCATCCGACAGTCAATCCGTGGAACTTATATATTTCACCCATCCATTCGCTGTCTCTTTGTGCAAGATAATCGTTGACGGTAACTAGATGAACTCCGCGCCCGGTGAGTGCATTCAAATAGATAGGCAAGGTTGCCACTAAAGTTTTTCCTTCACCTGTAGCCATTTCTGCAATTTTCCCCTGATGCAGAACTACTCCTCCCATCAGCTGAACATCGTAAGGAACCATATTCCAGGTAATTTTATGACCGACAACAAGCCAGGTTTTTCCAAGAAGTCTTTCGCAGGTGGACTTTACGACGGCAAAAGCTTCGGGAAGAATTTGATCAAGGATTTCCTCATACGTATCATTTAACTCTTCTTCAAGAGCTTGGAGTTCCTCATATGCGGAATGCCTGTCAAATTCTTCATCCGACTGAAGCCGTGCTTTTAAATCGTCAATTTTTAATCGGAGTTCTTTTGTATACTCCTGAATTTTTTCTTTTAGTTCTCCTGTTTTTCCCCTCAGCTCATCATCCGTGAGCAGCTTTAACTTCTCATATTCATCATTAATTTCTTCTACAATGGGCAATAATTCATTAACATCTTTAGAATGCTTATCGCCGAATATTTTCTTTATAATATTTAACATTAAATGTGTCTCCGTGGGATAAAATCAACTTCAAAATTAAAGATTGAGCGTATGAAATTCAATTTACTGATTAGTACGGTAATTTCGGAAGTATGTCGCAGCAAATAGAGACCGAGTATTTTCCCGGCCTCTATATAGGAAGGGTCATTTAGGAGACAACAAATTTATTTTATGAGGAGCATTTTTTTAACGGCGTGAGAATTATTGCCGCTGATTGAATAATAATAAACACCGCTGGCGTAATCAGAACCGTCAAATTCGACACTGTAAAATTTCCCCTTTTCGGCAGTTTCATTAAACAGCGTTTTTACCTCGTTTCCCAAAGCATCAAAAACTTTTACAGATACCGGGCTGGTCTCATTCACAGCAAATTTTATTATAGTTGCGGGATTGAATGGATTCGGGTAGTTCTGCTCAAGTCTGAATGTTTCCGGAAACAGTCCTACATTAATCTCTATTTCGCTGCTGTACTGAAAACTTCCATCTGCATCCAGCTGTTTCAATCGGAAGAGATACGAACCTGAAAATAATTTTTTAGCAACAAAAGAATACTCTTTCATAGAATTGCTGTTTCCGGAGCCGTTTACAAATCCAATACTAACCCAGTTTGGTTCATTAGAAAGCCCTTCAGGTTTTACACATCTTTCAATTTCAAAACCATAGTTCTGCATTTCTGTTTTTGTAGTCCATTTGAGTATGACATCATTTTCTCTGGAAAATGCGGTAAATGAAGCCAATTCCACCGGGAGAGGATTTGAACCGCCGGCAGCATTTGCGAGCACAAAATCACTGAAGCTTGTAAATTGAGATGAAAGAATAGAGCCGGTCGGAGAACCATTTGCAGTCCCCCCAATATCTACCCAAGCAGAGCCATTATCTTTGGCTATTCTCAAATCTTGAGGATCGCTGACGCCATCATCAACTCCATAATTAAGAGTTATATAAGCTGATGTTATAGTTGCAGAACCTGTTTTAGCAACATTCCAATATCTTACGTTCGAGACACTGCTCAAAGTTCCAGGCAATGTTCTGCTTATGGGAGCAGAATTAAAAACCTCGGCGGCATAATTGGAAAGATTGGTATTGCTGTGCGTAATAATTAATTCAATAGGTCTGTATGAAGAATTTTTTCCAATAGGATAAAACAAAGTTTGCTGGGCAGCGGTATTTTTTCCTCTGGATAAAGGTCCGTCTATAAAGCTTGTTGAACTTCCGCCGGATAATGTACAAGATGCAGAAACTGTTATTAAATTGGAGTTTGTGGAATATACAATTCCGTTATTCAGAGATAATATTCCATTTACACTCACTGCATTGCTTAAGGTAACGCCGTTTGAATTATTGATAGTTAAATTATTTGCCGATATCAATCCGCTGCCAGTTATCTGTGCAGAAGTTCCGTTGTAAATATAATTTGCACCGCTATTATATGTCCTTGCTCCGGTTACCTGTATATTGCCGGATGCTCCTGAGGTTGTTATTCCATTATTGGATGTAATACCAAGAGTAGCTCCCGTTGATAGAGTAAACGCCCCATTCCCTATTATTAAAGTATTTAGATTTGCCATTTGAAGTATGGAACCACTGCTGACTATAAAGTTGACAGTATCGACTATGTTTCCACCGGAGTTGTATGTCTGCGAACTTGTACCATTAAATATGATATTTGACGGACCATTAGATGATTCAGTAATTGTTGTTCCGGAACCATGGCTAAAAATACCCGCTACACTTACTAAACCGGAATCAGCAGCATTAATACTACCGTTAACAGTCAGAGTTCCTCCACTTAATGAAAAATTTCCGTTTACTCTCATATTCATTGCAGATGCAGTAACTGCTCCAGCTCCCATAATGAATAAAGAACCTCCAGTCTGTGAAAAATTCCCTGCAACAGTTAAAGTTCGTACTGCATTACCATTTAGCAGGCGTAATGAACCGGTACCGGTATTATTAACATTAAAATTTCCATTGATAGTTGTTAAATAACCTGCAAAACTAATATTAGCAGTTTGACCTGTACAATTCCAACTAAAGTTTCCAAAAGACTGACCAAGTCCAAAATTACCAGCCGTTATTGTAGTTGTTACTCCAGTAATATTACAGTTTGAGCTTGCATTCCAGGTAGCTGTTGGAATGGTGCCGTCATTACGTGCATGTTGATAAATACTGTTAGCATTAAATATCATAGAACCGTTATTTGTAATAGTACCCGAATTAACAAGCGTTCCATTAACTGTAACATCTGTACCGCTCCCATTATTAATGGTTAAAGTTATATCTGAATTTATTGAAATCTGACCTCCTGCATCAACTGTAACTTGGTCGACAGAAACAGCCTCTGCAACGGACATTGTATGTGTGTTTCTTATGGTAATCGCACCATCTGAACTATTTGGTGCCCCTTGTAGACCAGTAGGAGTTACCCATGTTGTTCCATTCCATCTTTGCCAATTTTGACGAGTACCCCAATTACCACTTTGTGCAGATTGATAATCGTTCACAGCTTGCGAAAAGATATAACATGATAAAAGTATAACTAAGAGAAGTATTTTTAAGAAGAGATTTCGATTCCCTTGTATCACTAAAGTTTTCATTTTTCTCCCGTTTAGAAAAATGGCTTTTGATATTGTATTTAAAATGATTGAAATAGCCCAATTTATATGCCGTGCATAAATCACAAGGTAAAAAATGTATTATTTTTTAGATTAGGATGGAGATGGTGTATTCAAAAAACGTGATGAGTTTCTTTGGTAATAGTATTTTCTTTTATTTATTGGCTTTATACTCAATGAAAATAAAAAAAACCCGGCTTGCCTTTAAAGCTGCCGGGTTAAAAAAATAATTAAATAAATTTTTATTTCATTAGAATCATTTTTTTAGTTTGAGTAAAAGTACCCGCTTTAAGAGAATAAAAATACATTCCGCTTGTAACTGACAAACCAGACTCGTTCTTCCCGTCCCACACGGCTTCATAAGTTCCTGCGTTTTGAAAACCATTCAAAAGTTCAACCAGCTTTCTTCCGGTAATATCATTAATTACTATAGATACATTCCCGCTCTCAGGTATTGTGTATTTAATTTTTGTACCGGGATTAAATGGATTCGGATAATTCTGCTGCAAAGAATAGCTCATAGGATTTAACGCTGCTACTTCCTTTATTCCGCCGGTTACAATTGTTATATAGACACGGATTCTATTAAGCCACGTATTTCCTTCTCCATCGTTATACCATAGCCAACGTCCTTCATCTGAGTTATAAAAAATAGTATTTGAATAAGCTTCACCGCTTTTCTTGGTGACT
>JBLNGL010000690.1:0-6974 GCA_050264735.1 Ignavibacteria bacterium
TTACGGGCAGAAGGAGTTTCTATCTCAAAGAAATTTATTTTCCCTAATGGTACTGTAATAGAACCTGATAGTTATCTGGTTGTAGTTGATAACGACAGTGCATTTACATCTCGTTTTCCGGATATAAAAAATTACGTCAGCGAGATAGGTTTTGGATTAAGCGGTTCCGGTGAATTTATGAAATTAGCAAATGACGCATCACAAATAATAGACTCACTGACTTACGATGACAGCTTACCCTGGCCCGTTGATGCAGACGGAGGTGGTTCAACGTTGGAATTAATAGACGCGTTCAGCGATAATTCTCTGCCGGAAAACTGGAGAGCTTCAATAAATCATGGCACCCCCGGTAAGTTAAATTCTTTTCTTAGCTCTGCAGATGAAAATGAGAGCAACAGAATTCCCCGGGAATTCTTATTATC
Source organism: Ignavibacteria bacterium (assembly GCA_050264735.1). Lineage (GTDB taxonomy): Bacteria > Bacteroidota > Ignavibacteria > Ignavibacteriales > Ignavibacteriaceae > DATKLQ01. The sequence goes on from JBLNGL010000690.1 coordinate 423, forward strand.
TCAGAATTATCCGAATCCGTTTAATCCAACTACTGAAATAAGATACTCAATTCCGCACAGCGGCTATGTATCATTGAAAGTATATAATCTTCTCGGGCAGGAAATAATGACACTGTTCAATGGTATTCAGCAACCCGGAAATTTCGAAGTTACATTTGACGGCAAAGATCTTTCGAGCGGAATTTATATATATCAATTACGGGCAGAAGGAGTTTCTATCTCAAAGAAATTTATTTTAATAAAATAAAATAATGCGATCGTTTATCATCAGCAGAAAAACAAAAGAATATGGTGAGGGTTGCCGTTTAATAGTTTGGAAATAGTTAGGTAAATCATGAAAAGAATTTTTATTCTTTTACTTATCTCCTGGCTGATAATTTGTCCAGCATCATTTGCTCAGTGGGTGCAGACGAACGGACCAAACGGCGGTATTATTAAATCTCTTCTCCTGACTGAAACAATTTTTTTAGCTGGGACTGATGGAAATGGTATCTATCTTTCTACAAACAAAGGCAAAAGCTGGTCACCGGCTAATAACGGCTTGACAGCAAATACAGTTAATGATCTTGCTGTTATCGGTCCGAATATTTTTGCTGGTACGAACAGGGGTATCTTTCTTTCCACGGATAACGGTACAAATTGGTCAGCAGTCAATAACGGCCAGCCTGCAAATTCAATCAGATGTTTTGTTGCACTTGGGACAAATCTATATGCCGGAACTTCCAATGGTGTTTTTTGTTCTTCCAACTATGGAGCAGATTGGTCAGAATTAAACGAAGGTTTGACAAATATCTCTATCCGTACCTTATTGTTAAGCGATACAAATTTATTTGCAGGAACAGGTAACGGAATTTTCCTTTCCACGGATAGAGGTGTTCATTGGAATTTTATAAGCTCTGATATTTCCGGGGACAATCAATATATCCATTCTCTTGCCGCCGGATCCAACATAGATGGAAGTACAAATATCTTTGCAGGCACAATCGGCGGTGTTTTTCGATCTACCAATAATGGCATAAGCTGGGTTCAAGTATATTCTTTACAAAGCACATTTATTGAAATTGCTATTCAGGATACAAACATTTTTACGAGTTCTTACCAAGGCGTCCTCCTCTCTACTGATAACGGTGCAAGCTGGTCTGATGTGAGAACGGGTTTGGCGGCCGGTGCTGTTTATGAATTTGTTTTTGATGGTACGAATATTTTCGCTGCTACCCAGGGAGGTGTTTTTCATTCCACTAACAGCGGCGCAACCTGGAGTCCGCTCAATATCGGAATGAATAATACTCACGTAATTTCTCTTTTTGCCCATGGTACAGAGCTCTTTGCCGGAAATCATTACGAAGGTATCTGCCGCTCAACAGATAACGGTGAAAGCTGGAGCCCTATTAATGGGGGTTTATATATGTATATAGTAGATTGTATTGCTGCAAGCGGCACATACTTGTTTGCAAGTGCAGTTGATGGTTTATTCCTTTCCACCAACAGCGGTACAAGCTGGATTGAAGTCGATTCAGGTCTGACAAATACCTCTGTCTCAGCACTTCTTATTAATGGCGCGTCTATCTTTGCAGGAACGCTAGGCTATATGGGGGATGGAGGAATCTTCCACTCTACCAACTATGGTACAAGCTGGGTAGAAGTTAATACAGGTCTAACAGCAGATGTCATTTATTCTCTTGCTTTAAAAGATAATATTTTGTTTGCAGGAACCGTATATGGTGTTTTCCGTTCAACCAACAATGGAGCGCTTTGGAGTGAGAGCAATTCGGGATTGCAAGATAATTCCGTTAATTGTTTTGCTGTTGCTGGCGCTAATATTTATGCAGGCACCCTAACAGGTGTTTTCCTTTCAACTAATGATGGGATGAACTGGACTAATTCGAGCAGTGGTTTACCGGTTATTACTGTTAGCTCACTCCTTGCCAGCGGTACAAATCTTTTTGCTGCGAATGATAGCGGAGTTTTTCTTTCGACTAATTATGGTACAAGCTGGACTATGGTTAATACCGGTTTAACAGAGACATCTGTAAATTCACTTGCAATAATAGGTTCGAATCTCTTTGCCGGAACAGCAGGCGCCGGTGTTTGGAGACGCCTCCTTTCAGAAATAGTTTCTGTTGATGATAATGAACCATTACCATTGAATTTTTCTCTTGAACAAAATTATCCTAATCCGTTTAATCCTACTACTAATTTCGAATTTCGGATTCCTGCCTCGACGGCAGGCAGGGCGGATTTCGGATTGGTTACCATAAAAGTATATGATATTTTAGGAAGAGAAATTATAACATTGATTAATAAAGAAAAAAATCCTGGTAATTATACCGTTAAATTTGATGCTTCAAAATATAATTTATCAAGCGGCATATATTTTTATCAATTAAAAGCAGGTAATTTTATAAAAACTAGAAAATTAATTCTGCTGAAATAGTTGCGTAAAGTCTCCTGGAATATCTTTAAAGTATAGGAGAGTTTTTTAAATATTTTAATGATTATATGAAAAAAGCTATGAAACAACTATTACTATCTCTGTTTCTAGCTGCTTGCTTAGCAGTAATCGCTTTTGGCCAAAAGGATACAGCAGTTGTTCCGGGATATTATGAAGCCGGTGTATACGGAACTCTTAATGATGCCATTGAAACCGCGGTAACTAATGGAACTATTAATAATACAGTTTTTAAGCTTAATCCTTACGAAGTCTATGTGCTGAATAGAAGTATTTTCTTGGATCATGGGCAAAATCTGGAAATTGCTGCCCCGGAACCGCTCAAAGTCGGGGACCCTGTAATTGTACAAAATTCTGCTCCTCCTCAAATCGTTTGGACCGAAGAACAAATTGACAGGGCATATATTATAAAAAGCTATGGGGATGTGGTTTTGAAAAATGTCTGGGTGCGTTATGCCGATTTTTTTGGTGAAAAAGTCAGCTCCTCTATAACGTTTGAAAATCAAAATGAAGAAGCTGATCCTGAAATAGGTGATTTTGACGGCTGTCTTTTTGATTATGCAGGAATCGGTGCTGAAGCCGGAGGAACTATTACCGTAAAGGCAGATCATTTTACAGGTGTTTTCAAAAACTGCTATTTCAGGAATAATTCAGATAACCATTTCTATTATTATGGACGTGCAGTTTCTTTCCCTTTCCAAAGTTCAGGGTGGCATTACGACAGTCTCTTTTTTGAAAACTGTACCTTCACAAATATCAGCAGAATTGTTATGCAGGAAGGCAATGAGTATGGTGACAACGTTCATATAAATCATTGCACCGTTTTAAATACAATGGAGTGGGTCTATCAATCTGCAGGCTGGATACGAAATGCTTCTATAACAAACTCTATTATTGTGAACCCGCACATGATTGGGTATAGAGCTATTGATGTATGCGCCAATGACCAGGACTATGACGACTTCTTGAATGGATTATGCGATCCTCCGGGCGGCGGTTTGATTAACGGCATAACAGCGGTAGACTCTTTTGGTTTTTCTGTTCCCTTTACCAACTTCGACCGGAAAATATTTATAGGTAATCTCGCTTATTTATATTCAGATTATCTGCTGGACTGGTATACTCAGTGTAATTGGTGCAAGGAACAAATTGAACAGGGACACCCTGAGGAGCTGTATCACCCGTCTCCAATGCTGGGTGAAGGCGAGATCGCATTTATCGATTCCCTAGACGGTGACAGCAATAAAGTGTTTAAAACCATGAATGTTGATTGGGAAACCATTTACAACGCAGAACCGGATTTTATAGTAGAAGCTACTAACCAGGATACAATGCTGTTATGGCTGGAATACCGGTGGAACATAGATGTTGACTGGTCTTATCGGCCGGATGCCGGGAAAAACCGGGTCTGGCCTTTACCGGAAAATTTGGCATATAATAATTCGGATTATCAAACAGCTGCTATGGGTGGTTTCCCGTTAGGAGACTTGAATTGGTTCCCGGATCTACTGCCATCGTGGGAGGCACAGAGAGATGATGAATGGAAAACTATTAATAATTGGCTCAAATATGGCTCACCTAATGGTATTCCCAACGATGTAAAAGAATTACCGGGTTCTTTACCAGATGAATATATACTTCAACAAAATTATCCGAATCCTTTTAATCCAACAACTATGATAAATTTTTCTCTGCCGGTTGATGGATTCGTAACTCTAGAAGTATATGATATCTTAGGAAGAGAGGTGGCGGAATTAGTAAATGAGGAAAAGCAGGCAGGGATTTATTCTGTATACTTCAATGGTGCAAATCTCTCAAGCGGGATTTACTTTTATTCCATTAAAATGGGTAATTACTACCGTGTAAAAAAGATGGTTTTGGCAAAGTAGAAATCGTATTTAGGATGTTTTATTAATTTTACTAAGCACCGTTGATACTATTACGTCGGAGTTTTTTTATAACTTTTTCCCTTTCGTTTAGTTTATTACTGCTGTTTTACAAATTTCCGCTTTCCCCAAAACTTTTTTAAATATAAAAAAAATTTATATCCAGATAATAATTTTATATCTTTCGATTAATTTATTTCGAGGATTATTAAAGATAATCAATGAAAAATAAATTTTTTTCATCCGTGCTTTTCATTTTCTTTAGAAATGTTGAATAAATAAATAGTTTTAATTATTAGATAGGATAGGATTAGTAGGCAAAAACATTAGATTTTTTTACTTTAAAAATTTATGAAAAGAATAATTTTACTTTTAGAAACATCACGCGCCTTCGGCAGGCAATTAATTATGGGCATTGCACGGTATTCAAGGCTCAATGGGCCGTGGTCTTTTTATAAAGAGCCGACCGATTTAAAATCATCAATTCCTCATTTAACAAATTGGAGACCGGATGGGATCATTATGCGCGATTCCTTGATAACAAGAGAATTGCTGAAATTAAAAATTCCCACAATACTTGCTATTCATGATTCTAAATATCCCAAGGATTTACCGGTTATAAAAACAGATTCATTTGCAATTGCAAAAATGGCAAGCGAGCATCTTTTGGAAAAAGGATTAAAAAATTTTGCATTCTGCGGTTTTAATAATTATGACTGGTCCAAGGAACGTAAATTGTACTTTAACCAATTCAATAATGAAGCAGGCTTTGGAACGCATAATTATCTTTCACCAAAAAATGTTAAAAAATATGATTGGGAAAACGAACAGCAGCTTGTAACCGAGTGGATTAAATCGCTCCCCAAGCCTGTCGGTATATTTGCCTGCAATGATGACCGCGGACAACATATTCTGGAAGTTTGTAAAATGATTGATCTGAAGGTGCCGGAGGAAGTAGCCGTTATAGGTGTGGATAATGATCCTATGGTTTGTGATATCGGCGATCCGCCGCTTACAAGTATTGCTTTGAATGTTGAATCTGCAGGTTATGAATCTGCTAAATTAATGGATGATTTAATAAACGATAAAAAAGTTTACTCAAAGAAAATCATTGTTTCCCCAAGTCATATAGTTCAAAGGCAATCAACCGATATTCTTGCAGTGGATGACAGCGAAGTTGCCGCTGCTATCCGCTATATTAAAAAAAATGCCAGAGAAAAAATTCTTATTAAAGATGTAGTAAAAAAAACAGGTATCAGCAGACGAACTCTGGAAAAACGGTTTAGAAAAACCATCCACAGATCTATCTATAATGAGATTAGACAGGTACGTGTAGAATGGATTTCAAGATTGTTGATTGAAACCGACCTGTCTATCTCACAAATTACTTCACTTTTTAATTTTACGGATTCTGAACACATCTCGAGGTACTTCAAAAAGGAAAAAGGTATCGGTCTCCGTGAATTTCGCAAGCTCCACCAGCCGCACTGACATTCATCACTATACGCTATTTGGTTAATTTAAGATCCAAAGTGGCTGTTATTTTTCATTTTACATTTTTAATTTGTTCAAAGAGTTTAACTATTAGGAATTTTTTAAAACTTCATTTTTTGTATTAATTGAAAAGATAACCGTCTTTTTGAATCAATTAAAATTTATTGGAGAAATAATATGAGTAAAAAATTAAGTTACATTTTATCTTTTGCTATGTTGACAATTATAGCAAATCTAAATGCACAGGTTGATCCGGGGACTGAAAACCTGACGCATTCCTGGACATTTAATGACGGAACCGCAAACGATCTGGTCGGTGAAGCCGACGGCATTTTGGGTGGAGCCGCACAGGTTTTAAATGGTTCTTTGATCACTACTGAACCGAATTCATGGATGGATTTGCCTGCGGATGTAATCTCTCTGAATGGTTATTCTGAAATTACGCTTGAAATCTGGTTTACTCCGCTTTCAACTGCCAACACCGGTTTTCATATGATTGCTTATTTTGGGAACACTGTAAATAGTGTAGGAAATGATTATTATTTTATTTCTCCCGCAAGAGGCGATAATGTGAGCCGTGCAGCTATCTCCTGCGGAGTTGTAACGAGTCCGTGGACAGGTGAAACAGGAGCCAACGGACCGGAGCTTAATGATACTCTTCTTCATCATATGGTCAGCACATTAACAGATACAAATATAACATTGTATATTGATGGTGAGCTG
>JBLNGL010000691.1:0-2907 GCA_050264735.1 Ignavibacteria bacterium
GTTACAATCCCGGCAAGGTTTTCAACTCCGCATGATTTTAAAATCGGATCAAACCCTGTCTCTTTAAGTTCATTTAAAAAATATGTTGTATTATCTATAACATTTTTTTGAATCCGATCTATTCCGAATTCAAGCCAGAGCTTTAAAGAAGAATTTAATGCATAAATTGCTATAGAATTTAATGTGCCGCTTTGAAAAGCCGAAGCAGTTTTTTTCAATGCAAGATCGTATTCAAGAAGATTATCAGGATTTTTTACAGACAGCCAGCCCACATACCTCGGGTGCATTTTCTTCTGAAGCTCTTCGTCAATAAAAACAAACGCTAAGCCCGGAAGTCCCATGAGCCATTTTTGCGTACCGCAGGAGAGAAAGCTTATATTGGTTTCTTTTACATCCAGTTTAACTGCAGGCAAAGCCTGGATTGCATCCACACTTAAAATAATTTCTTTCTCTCTGCAGATTTTTCCTATCTCGCTTAAATCAACTCTATAACCGGACAAGAACTGAACATGACTGATGGAAATTAATTTGGTTTCCGGTTTAATAGCTTCTATAATATTATTTGAAGCTGCGAAATGATCCGGACTTTTAACAAAATCAACTTCTACTCCTTCATTCTGCAAATTAAGGAATGGGTATACATTTGCGGGAAATTCCGAATCATTTAGGAGTATCCGGTCCCCTCTTCTCCATTTTAAGGATTGTGCAAGAAGATTCAGTCCGTTGGATGTATTATCCAGGAAAGCAATCCGTGCTGATGAAGTATTAATCATTTCCGCAATTAATGATCTTGTTTCACCCATCACTTTCAGAAATTCCGGATAATCTTCAATTCTATCTGAGCTTCTATCCTTCACAAACTCATTTATTCTGGCAGCAGCAGTAAAAGGAAGCGGACCGCTAGAGGCATGGTTAAAGTAAATTTTCCCCTTTTTCATATAGGGAAACTGTTTCCTTATTTCTTCAATATCCATTTTTTATTGATTTAAATTACTATGTTAAAAATAAACAATGTATGAAAAACTATTTAGTTTCATTTTGATTTAAGGGCAGTATAAAATCATCATTAAGAAGAAAAAATAATTGAATTATTTCTCAATTTTTATCATTAATTTTCAGAATGAAATTAAAAGCCTTTGGCGAAATAAAAACTTTCATTCTAAGGTGAGGCATGCCGAAAAAAAAAGCACTGAAAAAGAGAATTAAAAATTATAAAGAATTAAGACCGGAAGATTTGAGATGGCGCTGTGATCCAAAAATTTTTGAATTTGATTCTACGGGCGAACTCATGCCGATTGAAGGGATTATCGGCCAGGAAAGAGCACTGCGCGCTTTAAAATTGGGAATCGATCTTCACAGCCCGGGCTACAATATATATATTGCCGGACTTTCAGGCACAGGCAAGGCAACAACAGTAAAACAAATGCTGGAAACGCTCAGCGCTGACTGCCCTCCTCTCCAGGATTATGCTTACGTAAATAATTTTAAAGATGATGACAGACCTTTATTGTTAAACTTTGGTGTCGGCAAGGCAAAATTATTTAAGCTGGATCTCAGTTCGGCAATAAATCTTTTAAAAGAAAAAATTCCGCAGGCACTGGAAAGAGAGTTCTATACAAACCAAAGGAAAAAGCTGGTTGAGGAATACACTTCAAAAGAACAGCAGCTTCTAAACACTTTCAGCAAAAAAATCGAACCTGAGAATTTTTCCTTGGGACAGGTAAAAGTGGGTGAATTTTCGCGTCCGGATATTTTCCCGATAATCGATGATAAACCGGTTCCGTTATTTCAGCTGGATGAGAAAGTCAAAGAAGGCAAAATTACCCAGGAGCAGAGTGAACAAATTTTAAAAAAATATAACGAGCACCAGGAAGACCTGCAGGTCCTGTTCAGAAAGGGATTAAAGATTAGCCAGGAATTCCAGAATAAATTACAAAACCTCGAAAAAAATTCAATAAAAATAGTTGTCTGCGGAATTCTTGACAATCTGAAAGAGAAATATGAAGATCCTAAGGTCAGCGGTTATATTTCACATGTCGAGGAACATATTTTAAACAATATCCAGATATTTAAGGGAGTAAAACCTGAAACCGCCGCCTCCGGTGACGGATTCATTATAGATTATTTTAAAGAATATGAAGTGAATATTATTCTTGATAACAGCGAAACAAAACAATGTCCCATAATAGTTGAAACTTCTCCCAGCTACATTAATCTATTCGGTACAATTGAAAAAGTAAACGACGGCAGAGGCGGATGGTATACCGACTTCACAAAAATAAAAGCCGGGTCGCTGCTAAGGGCAAACGGCGGTTATCTTGTTTTAAATGTCCTGCATCTTTTTGAGGAATCGGGAGTTTGGAGAATGCTCAAACGTGTCCTCACATACCGGAAGTTTGAAATACAGGATACCCATACTTTCTTCCAGCTCGCGCCTTCCATCCTTAAGCCGGAGCCAATCGATATAGATACAAAAATAATTTTGATCGGGAACCAGTTCATCTATGCCTATCTTTCCGAATACGAATATGATTTTAAAAAAATATTTAAAGTTAAAGCCGATTTCGATTATGAAATTAAGAGCAATGAAAAAACAATCGTTGAATACGCCAGGGTAATTAAAAAGCTGATTAAAGATGAAAACCTATGCGAGTTCGACCGTTCTGCCATTGAAAAGCTTATTGAAATAAGTGCAAGATTCGCAGGACAAAAAGGAAAGCTTACATTGAGGTTTTCCAAAATCGCCGATATTGCCCGCGAAGCTAATTACTGGGCATGTGATGATGGGTTTAATGTCGTCAGTGCTGCTCATGTAGAGAAAGCTTTTAAATACGCAATGGAGAGGCATGGTCTGCTGGAATCAAAAGTAGATGATATGATAAAGGATGAGATGCTTTTAATCGATAC
>JBLNGL010000692.1:0-2842 GCA_050264735.1 Ignavibacteria bacterium
ACGCAGGGGTGAATTGGATATGTCATTAACCAGCGGCAGGGGAGTTCATGCATTTCCTCCCGAACCTTTTTGTTCGCTGTACCAGCGATCTATCTATCAGTCTATAAGAAGCAGTATTAAAAGTACTTTCCGGAACCTCGGGAAAAAAATCAAAGAAGCCGATCTTAAAATTAAAGATCAGACAGCCGGTTTGCTTAATATTGAAAACTCTTTATTGAATTTTGCTGGTAAAATTTTAAAGATGAAAATTGAAGGGAAGAAAATCAGGATACACGGCGATTATAATCTGAAGCAGATACTGTTCACCGGCAAAGATTTTGTAATTCAGAATTTTGAAGGGAATTTAAACCATGCGGCAACAGAGCGGAGATTAAAGAGATCGGCGCTCCGCGATATAGCTGAGTTAATTTATTCCCTGTACTCCGCTTCTTATTATTCAGTCATTAAGTATAAAACCAGACTGAACGATGAGCTAAAAGAACTAGAGCCGTTTTCAATGCTGTGGTGGCAATATATGTCGGGTATTCTTTTAAAATCTTACTGGGATACGGCAATAAATGACGGTTTCCTTCCCTTGAATATAAATGATGCCGAATATTTAATAGAAATATATTTACTTGAAAAAGCATTGAATGAATTAAATTCCAATCTGGAGAAAAATACAGAATGGGATATAGTTCCTCTTAATTTGCTGCAATATCTAAACAAATTAGCAATTGAAAAGGCAAATTAGCCTTATTTCTTTTCGCTTGGATTCTTTCCTCGTTAAAAAATAAATTATATGAAGATAGGTCCCTGTTATTTAAATAATGGATGCGATTTTATAGTCTGGTCGCCCAAAGCAAAAAATATTTCGCTCATCATTGTCCATCCCGAAAAAAAAAATATTCCGATGGAAAAAGATGAATGCGGCTATTGGAAAATAAGGATTGAAGAACTTACCCCCGGGGCGAAATATTTTTATTCTATAAATAACGAATCCTACCGGCCCGATCCTGCTTCAAATTATCAGCCGGAGGATGTGCACGGGCCTTCCCAAGTCATTGATCACTCTGCTTTCAATTGGAAGGATAAAAGGTGGGAAGGATTACCGCTGAACGATTATATAATTTATGAACTGCATACCGGCACCTTCACAAAAGAGGGTAGTTTCAAAGCAATAACGGAAAAGCTGGATTATTTGAAGGAGCTCGGGATAACCGCTATTGAAATAATGCCCGTTGCCCAGTTTCCCGGAGCACGCAATTGGGGGTATGACGGTGTTTATCCATATGCCCCAAACAGCGCTTACGGCGGTCCGGATGGTCTTAAAAAATTGGTGAACTCCTGCCACTCAAAAGGACTCGCAGTAATTCTTGATGCAGTATATAATCATTTGGGTCCTGAAGGAAATTATTTTGGGCAATATGGGTACTACTTTACTGAAAAGTATAAAACGCCCTGGGGAAGTGCGCTCAATTTTGATGATGCTTATAGTGATGCGGTAAGAAATTTTTTCATTGAAAATGCTTTATACTGGTTTGAAATTTTTCATATGGATGCTCTTCGGCTCGATGCTGTCGAAACAATCTTTGACATGAGTGCTAAACATTTTTTAAATGAGCTCTCGGAAAGAGTTGAAGATCTTTCGGAAAACCTTGGAAGAAAATTGGTTCTGATCGCTGAAAGCGATCTGAATGATGTTAAGATAATTAATTCAAGGGAATCAGGTGGTTATGGAATAGGCACGCAATGGTGTGATGATTTTCACCATTCAGTGCATGCTTTAATGACGGGTGAACAGGAAGGTTATTATAAAGATTTCGGCGAAGTCCGCCATCTTAAGGAATCTTTGAGGAACAAATTCGTCTATTCGGGGAAGTATTCGAAATATAGAAAAAGAAGCCATGGAAATGATGCTTCTCCTTTTCCCCCGTCTCAATTCGTAATATTTATCCAAAATCATGATCAGACTGGCAACAGGGCTTTCGGGGAAAGATTATCGGATCTTATTTCATTCGAAGCGCACAAGCTTGCAGCAGGCATTATGCTTTTATCACCTTATATTCCAATGCTTTTTATGGGAGAAGAATACGCCGAGAATGCGCCGTTCCTGTTTTTCGTCAGTTATATAGACAACAAACTGAATTCTGCAGTAAGAGAAGGAAGAAGGAAAGAATTCGAGAGCTTCAATTGGGAAAAATCAATGAGTGAGAAAGGAGAGATACCGGACCCCTCGAATGAGCAGACATTTATAAAATCAAAGCTTAACTGGGATTTGCTTAATGATGAAAAACATATAATAATGCTTAATTATTATAAATCATTGTTAAAATTCAGGAAAAAGAATTTATTGACATCCGGCAAAATTAATCATGAAGTTGTTGAAACGGATTCTCCAAATGTATTTGCTTTAAGAAGAAAGGAACTGAAGAATAAGAACTATTTTATTCTTTTTAATTTTGATTCCGAAGCTGTTACTGCCCTGGTTCCCTTTCCACGCGGAAACTGGAAGAAAATTTTTGACTCCGCAGCTGAAGAATGGGACGGTCCGGGAACTTCTACACCACGAAAAATTATCGGGAAAAGTCAAAACATTACAATCAAAAAATTTAGTTTATCTGTTTACCAGAGGAAAGAGAATTGAATGGAAAGATACGTTTGTATTCACGGACATTTTTATCAGCCCCCTAGAGAAAACCCATGGCTTGAAGCAATTGAGGTTCAAGACTCTGCATACCCTTACCGCGATTGGAATGATAGAATTACAGCGGAATGCTACAGCCCTAATGCCGCTGCAAGAATTCTGGATAAAGACAGCAGGGTAGCTTCTATAGTTAATAATTATTCCAAGATCAGCTTC
>JBLNGL010000693.1:0-4946 GCA_050264735.1 Ignavibacteria bacterium
CTTCTTTTTGCAATAAAGCGGTTCATCAGCCAATATGCCGAGAGATTAATAATCAATACGGAGATAATCAATATTGCAGCCGTTCCGTATGCATTTTCTGCAGAAATTCCTTCCCTGGCTAAAATATAAAAGTGTACAGCCATTGTACGCGTGGAATCAAAAATCGAAGTCGGAATCCGCAGCGATGATCCGGCAGTAAAAATAACTGCGGCAGTTTCGCCGATTGATCGCCCGATGCTTAACATGATTCCGGTTACTATCCCGGGGAGAGCATTAGGAAGAATTACTTTTTTAACCGTCTGCCAGTTTGTTGCACCAAGCGAAAAGCTGACTTCCCTGTAAGCTTTCGGAACAGCTTTAATTGCTTCCTCCGATGTACGGATAATTGTCGGGAGCACCATAACTGCCAATGTCAATCCTCCCGAAAGGATTGACCATCCCATCTCCAGAGTAATAACAAAAAAGATATACCCGAACAATCCGAAAATTATTGAGGGAATTCCTGCAAGACAATCGGTGCCGAATCTGATTACTTTAGTTACTTTTGTTTCTCTAGTATATTCGGTAAGATATACTGAAGTAAAAATACCCAGCGGTGTTGCAATTGCAATTGCCAGCAAAGGCAGAACAATAGAACCTATTATAGTCGGGAATATTCCCCCAGAACGCCCTAAATCTTCAGGTTTGCCTGTAAGAAAATCGAGATCTATTACAGGGAGACCTTTTTCCAGAATAAAAAAGATAATAAAGATTAATATACCCAGTGTAACTACAGTTGCACTCCATAAAAGCAGAACAGCTATGAATTGAGTATACCTAGGATGTATTCTCACTTTTTAACCGTTCTCTTTCTTATTGCTACACTCGCAATTGAATTAAGAATAATTATAACAATAAAGAGCACAACGCCGGTTGCAAACAATGCCTGACGGTGCATACCGGTAGCATAGCTCATTTCCAGGGCAATATTTGCAGTCAGTGTTCTAACGGAATCGAGTGATGAAGTGGGGATATTAACGGAATTTCCTGCAACCATAATAACCGCCATAGTTTCACCGATTGCGCGGCCCATACCTAAAATTATGCTGGCAATTATACCCGATTTAGACGCCTTGATTGTAACCATATGAATTGTCTGCCAAACTGTTGCACCGAGTGCCAATGAACCTTCCCTGTAGGATTGGGGAACAGCCAGGATAGAATCGATTGATATACTGATTATTGTCGGAAGAATCATTATGCCTAGAATAATTGCAGCAGCTAACAGTGAAAGTCCGGGGCCTCCTAAATTATCCCTGATTAAAGGAGCGAGAACCATTACACCGATGAAGCCGAAAACAACGGAGGGTATAGCCGCTAAAAGTTCGATTGTCGGTTTTACAATCCTCATTATGGTTTTGGGAACGTATTCGGTGAGAAAAAGTGCACCGGCTACGCCCAGAGGTGCACCAACTATCATAGCGCCGAGAGTGACTAAAATGGAAGCGACAATCATTGGATAAATACCGAACTTTCCCAAGTGCGGCTGCCAGTCTGAAGAGAAGAGGAATTCCTTCAAGCCGTATTTAAAAATGAATGGAAGCCCCTCGTTTATTATGAAAAGCGCAATTAAAAGAAGCGCGGAAATTGCAGAAAAGGCAGTAGCTTCTAAAATCCGCTGGACTCCTTTTTCACTAATTAACTTCATCAATAGTCCTAAAAATTATTTTGCAGGAAGAAGTCCGTTGGTTTTAATAATTTCCTGACCGTCCGGCGAAAGTATATAATCGATAAAGTTTTTTATTTCTCCCTGTATTCCCCCCTTAACTAAGAGAAAAATGGGTCTTACCAGCTTATATTTACCAGAGATTATATTTTCGGAAGTACTTTCAACACCGTCTATTTTTACAGCTTTAATCTTATAGTTTATTAAACCATGGGAAAGATAGCCTATTCCATTCACATCATTTGCAACAGTTTCCCGGATTGTTCCGTTTGAATCCTGTATTAAAGCATCTTTTTTGAGACTTATATCTTTAACTATAGATTCAAAAGAAGATCTCGTACCCGAACCGGCTTCGCGGGAGACTACGGTTATCGAGGCATCATTTCCGCCGACTTCTTTCCAATTTATAATTTTACCGTTAAAAATATCATGTATCTGATCGGTTGTAAGCCCTGAAACAATATTTCTCGGATGTACAATCATAGCAATCCCGTCCCGTGCCACAACGGTTGATGTTAAATTTTTTGCTTCTGCCGGCAGCTCCACCAAATCAGCCATTCCGATATCAGCGGCGCCGGAATTTGCAGATTGAATTCCCACGGCAGAACCGCCGCCCTGGACAGTTATGGAAACCTTATCATTTGATTCCATATATGTTTCGGCTAATTTTTCGGCAAATGGCTGAAATGCAGTTGATCCGGCCATCATAATTGAGATCTTATTTTTTCCGCAGCCCATAAAATAGGCGGCAGCAATCATCATAACCAAAATAAAAGTAAATTTTTTTGTCATGAAGTTCCTATGATTTTTTTATAATTGTTTATCTTTATTTATAATAACGCAGATTTAAATGGACTAATAGGATGAAACCCCCAAAATAACCGAAACAAAATCAAATTAATCCTGCAGGTAATTTACATTTAAATATCTTTCGAAAAAAATTTTTTTCCTTTAAAATAATGAATAGAAAAGTTATTTTTTTTGAAAAGTAAAACGATTTAAATAGCTGTAAAGAAAAGATTTAATTATTCCTGGCTTCTGTAAATAATAGCCACGCAAGCTACATAATCTCTCGAATGACTCATAGATATTTTTAAGCTCTTTCCGTTAGTAAGATGGGATTGAAATTTCTCGGTTAGGCGTGCAACCGGCATTCCGTTCGGCTCATTATAAATTTCAATATCCTGCCAGGTTAATTCTTCTTTCTCTATACCCGTAGCAAAAGCTTTATAGATTGCCTCCTTAGCAGCAAACCTGGCCGCTAAATGCTGGTATTTATTACTTTTTGATAGGCAGTACGCAAGTTCGGTTTTTGTATAAATTTTATTAAGAAACTGATTGCCGAAAGATTCTACGCTTTTTTTAATTCGATCAATTTCAATTATATCTATGCCGATGCCGATGACCATAACGCTAAAATTTAAACTTTAAATTAATTTTTTGCTTTATTAAAAATTTCAATTGTATCTTAAAAATAAGTGATTGGTTGAATGGTTGAATGACTGAATGATTTTAAAAATCAAACTTTAATTAATTGAATATTCATCCATTCATCCAATCATCCATTCATCCATTCATCCAATCATCCATTCATCCAATCATCCATTCATTCATTCATCCATTCATTCATTCATTCAACTATTCATCTTTAATACCCTTCCGCATCTCCGTTTCCTCTCGGGTCGGATGCTCCAAAAATTATATTATTATCGTTGTCAATTAAAATACCCTCCACACATCCGAGGATTACCGCTACTCCAATGTTTTCTCCTTTTTCAATAAGAGCTTTTTTCACATCGGAAGGAAGTCCAAAATTTTCGTAATAAATTTTATCCGGAAACCATTGATGATGGATCCGGGATGCATTAATTGCCTGCTGAATATCCATTCCGAAATCAATTACATTCATTATTACCTGGAGTACTGCGGTAATTATTGTGGAACCGCCCGGAGAACCGGCTATTAAAAAAGGTTCATCATCTTTCAAAACAATTGTAGGAGTCATTGAGCTAAGCATTCTTTTCCCGGGCTGAACTGAATTTGCTTCATTACCGAGAAGCCCGAATTGATTCGGCACCCCGGGTTTTGCACTGAAGTCATCCATTTCATTATTCAGAAGAAAACCGGCATCTTCGACTATAATTTTATTACCGAAGGCAGAATTTAAAGTAGTCGTTGTACTTACAGCATTCCCGGACGAATCATAGACAGAATAATGAGTTGTTTCATCACTTTCATAAAAGATAACCGGTGAGCCTGGAATTATTTCGGATGACGGCTGAGCGCGATCACTAATTCTGCTAAAAATTTCTTTGCCGTACTCCTTTGAAATGAGCCATTGCTGAGGGACGTTATAAAAATCGGGATCGCCCAGATGAATGGAACGGTCAGCATATACATATTTCATGGTTTCTGCCAATCTGAAAATATAATCACTGCTCCCCCAGTCTTCTTTTACTAAGTTATAATTTTCAAGAATATTCAGAAGCTGAATCAATGCAATCCCTCCTGAACTCGGCGGAGGCATAGATACTATCGAATAATCTTTGTAGGTTCCTGTAACCGGTTCACGTTCAACAGGCTGATAATCTTCCAAATCTTTTAAGCTGATCAGACCGTTAAATTCTTTTACCTGTTTTACAATCAGGCCGGCAATTTCTCCTTTATAAAAACCATCCCTTCCCTTCTCTTTAATCTGCTTTAATGTAAATGCAAGATCATGCTGCCTGAAAGTATCACCTTCACAATATTCATTTCCCGTTTTTGTAAATATTTTAGCGGATGATGGATATTTCTTAAAATCCATTAATGCAGAATTAATACTTTGGGCTGCAGCATAATCGAGAACAAAACCTTTTTCAGCCAGATCAATTGAAGGCCGGATAACTTCCTGCAAAGTCATGGTTCCGTATTTTTCCAATGCATATATCAATCCGGCAACGCTGCCGGGTACACCGGTTGATGTAGTACCGGCGGTACTCAACTCAGGCTTATAATTTCCATTTTCGTCCAGGAACATATCTCTGTCTGCCGACGAAGGAGCTTTTTCCCGGAAGTCAATCGCAGTATTTTTTCCGTCATTAAGATGAATAACCATGAATCCCCCGCCGCCGATATTTCCCGCAGAAGGAAAAGCAACTGCCAATGCAAATCCCACTCCAACGGCAGCATCAATTGCATTTCCTCCTTTTTTCATTATTTCAACGCCTATTGATGAGGCAAGCCGACTTGCAGAAACAAC
>JBLNGL010000694.1:0-3244 GCA_050264735.1 Ignavibacteria bacterium
CATGGCTGGAGCTCAAACGGTGTATTCAATTTTGAGGGCGGATGTTATGCTAAGGTAATCCGTTTATCTCCTGAAAGTGAACCTGAAATTTATGCAACCACCAGAAGATACGGCACAATAATCGAGAATGTTCTATATGACAGCGTCAGCAGAAAGATTGATCTTGATGATGATGCTGTAACTGAAAATACCCGGGGTTCCTATCCATTGGAATTCATTCCTAATATAGTTCCTGACGGATATGTAAAAACACACCCGAAAAATGTAATCTTTCTAACTTGCGATGCATCCGGAGTTTTACCTCCAATTTCTAAATTAAATCCGGAACAGGCTCAATATCATTTTATCAGCGGCTATACATCAAAAATTGCAGGGACGGAAATCGGACTGGGGATCGAACCGCAGATAACTTTCAGTGCATGCTTTGGTGCACCGTTCATGGTCCGCCATCCCTATGAGTATGCAGCTATGCTTAAGCAAAGAATGCTGAAGCATAATGTAAATGTATGGCTGGTAAACACCGGCTGGGTGGGAGGAAGATTTGGTGTCGGAAAGAGAATCAGTATAAGGCATACACGGAATCTGCTGAATGCAGCCTTAGACGGTAGACTAGATAAAGTTGAATATAGAAAAGATAAACTTTTCGGATTCGAAGTCCCAACGAGCTGTCCCGATGTACCCACCGATGTACTTGACCCGGCTTCATCATGGGGAAATAAAGATGAATACTGGAAAAAATACGATGCATTAGCAGCCAGATTTATTGAAAACTTCAAGCTCTTTGAAAAAGAAACCTCGGAAGAAGTTAAAAAAGCCGGACCGAAAAGAATAAATATGGTAACGGCGTAAATTCAGAGAAATGCCAGATTCTTCTAATTAGACATGACAGATTTCTAAAATCTGTCATGTCTTATAGCTCTTTAATTATGAATTACCAATCAGATTTTTATACTGATCAGTATTATCATCTTTATAACCGGGGAAATAATAAAGAAAAAATCTTTTTTGAACCGGGAAATTATCTCTTCTTTTTAAAAAGATTAGATGAATATTTATCAATGTGCATTGAACTTTTCGCGTATTGTCTCCTCCAAAATCATTTCCATTTGCTAGTAAAAGTGAAGAATAAAACTTCTATAAATGAACAATTCAGGTTATTTTTCCTCAGCTATTCAAAGGCGATAAATAAACAAACAGGCAGAACCGGGAGTTTATTTCAAAAGCGGTTCAAGAGAATAATTATTGAGGGGAAACCTTCTTTATGCAGGACGGTAGTTTATATCCATACTAATCCAGTATATCATAAGGTTCAGCAAGACTTTTATAATTATAAATACAGTTCTTTTCAGAGCATTGAAAAGGAAACAAAAATTAAGAGAGAAGAAGTCCGAAATTGGTTTGGAGGATATGATAATTTTATTACTAAGCTCCGCGAAATATTTACAGAATTAGATTTGCCAGATTTCTAAAATCCGACATATCTTACAAAAGGAGAAGATACATAGACAATCCACTAGTAAGTTCAATTCAATTCTTATTGCTTTTTCACTTCGTTTAATTTAACTTAAGAAAGTCTTAATTTTATTATGGGGATAATATGAAATCGTTTTCTATCTTTTTTTTAATTATAAATCTCAGCCAATTAATTTTTTCTCAAACTTTGCTTCATCCTGCCTTTCCTTCCCAACCTATAAATGACGCGCATTACATTAATGATTCGGAAGTAATATTTGTTAACAGCAGCGGATGTATTTATAAATCTTATGACGGCGGCAGTACATGGGAACTAAAAAAATTCTATCAGAATAGTTATCTCAGTGAAATTAGGTTTATTAATGATATTACTGGATTTGTAAGGATCGCCAATACAGAGCCGGGTTTTCTTGGGTTAATATTTACACAGGACGGTGGAGAAACCTGGGAGGACCGCCCCTTATCAATTTTTCCCACAGATACTTATTTACCCATAACAGAATCATTAATACTTAAAACTACAAATGAAGGAGAGATTCAGAGACTGGATAATTTCTTTGATGCATGGGATACGACTTTCAAGGTGCCTACATTCATTGATTCCGGATATGATTATATCAATATAATTCCTTACGGCTCAATAAAAAAGCTTATAAAATTGAATGACAATAAGTTAATGGCCCTCTGTACAAACGAAAATGCATTCAGTTTCAGACTCATTCAGGATTCACTTTCATACATATTGACAAGCACCGATTTAGGTTTATCATGGGATACTACCTGGATTGGACTAAAACATATTATAAATGACATAGTATTTACAGATGACAGCACCTCATGGATGATTTCAGACAGTTTATTGTTTAAATCTACAAACGGCGGTGTCTCATGGAACCTTCAACCTGCATATTACGACGGACACTTCTACAGAAATCTTTTAACCGAAGGAGAGCAAATATATCTATTAACAAACACCAATTCATTTATTAAAAGTACAGATCTTGGAGATACATGGTCAAATGTAGTGCTTGATTTTCCGGGTTTCCTATGGTCCATGGTTTTTAACGGCAACAGTGGATTTATTTTCGGTGAGACGCTCTTTAAAACTTCGGATACCGGAGAAACCTGGGAAAATTTAAACCATTATACACGGAATGATATTTATGATCTGGATTTTATTTCAACTAAAGAAGGACTGGCTTTCGGAAACAAAGGAGTCTACAAGACTTATGACGGCGGAAGCACGTGGTCATTGAAATTTACTCCGAAAGATTTGCTTTACTTTGAGCCCGGGTCATTGGAAATGGTTACTGATTCCTTAGGGCTACTGGTTGCATATCAAAATATTTACAAGACAACTAATGGAGGGGAGAGCTGGGACAGCATAGCCTTTGATGAGCAAAGAATCATTTTTAGCAGAATGTCATTTTATGATGAAAACTTGGGAATTATTACCGGATCTACAGAATCAAATCCGGGTTCACATATATTCAATATTAACAATATTTATATTACCACCAATGGGGGAGAAAGCTGGTCAAAAGAGCCTCTTGATTCGCTCACTTTTAGAAAAATGAAATTTACGGATCCGGCTCATTTATGGGGGATTACTAATGAAGACCTATGGCTTTCTAAAGATTCTGCTAAGACATGGGAAAGAGTTTTTGAAGGAAGATATCCCTTTTTCTTTACATTTGATTTTTACGATTCATTATACGGCGTGATAATGAACAGCTACGCTCTATCCTATTTTACAACAGACGGAGGGGTA
>JBLNGL010000695.1:0-10327 GCA_050264735.1 Ignavibacteria bacterium
AATTTTTCCATCGCGGTAAAGCTTAATCTTTTTTTCCAGATCAAGTATTTCCTTTTCTACAACTGGATTTTCTAATTCGGTTCTGAAGCTTAACATTTCCAAACCTTCTGCTTAATTTTCTAAATGCACAGACTAATAGTCTGTGCTACAGTTTTATATTTAAAAACTCATGTAATAAAAAAGCCTTTCCGTCGGGAAAGGCTTAATTGATGATTTAAATATTCCTGTATTTCAACCATCAGGCAAACCTTTCCTTAAATGATTCATACAGCAGCAACAAGTAAAAATGGAAAAGGGAAAATGGTAAATGGTAAATGGCATTTTATTCACAAAGATTTTAAAAAATTAATTCGAATTTAAAACAAAAAAGGTCTTTCAACTTTTTTGTTGAAAGACCTCCTATAAAATTTGTATATCTATTTTTTAAAAGTCTTTCAACATACTAATACAGCACATACAGCAGCAAAGCCGGTTAAAATTGTTCTTTAGTATGTTGAAACTTTTGTTCATCGCTTAAATTTTTTTCAAAAACTGTGTGCAATATAAGAATTTTTAATTCGGATGCAAGATATTTTTTATTTATATGTGACGGGCGTTCAAAATTCCTTGATGTAAGAATAGTAATTTAACTGCACTTCCGATAATTAATAGCATTAAATAAATGAAAGGGACCATTATGAAACCGAATTATTTTTTTCTTTGCTCAGCTTTACTCTTATTATTTTTTATCAGCGCCTGCCAAACTCCGCAGACTGAAGATCCTTCAATTAAGCAGAATAAAGAGATTGCTGCTAAATTGATAGATGTTTTTGATAAAGGGGATATTGTCGCCTTAGATACACTATTAACAGATGACGTAGTTGATCATCAGTTGGATACTATGTTCATTAAAAAAACCGGGAAAGAGGGGGTGAAAGAGATGTTTGCCTATTTTGATAAAGCAGTGACCGGCAAGAAAACAACTATTCACTCAATGGCAGTATCCGGAGATACCGTAATGATCTATTCCACCACTGTCGGCACATGGGCGGATACCTTGATGGACATGCCGCCGACAAATAAAGAGATTAAATTCCCGGGAGTAGATATTGTCCGGATCTCCGATGGAAAAGTTGCGGAGCACTGGGGATTTATGGATATGGCTGCGATGGCTCAATTCATGCCTCCCCCAATGGACAAGGGGAAAATGAAAAAGAAATAATTCATTACCCTCATTCCGGCATCAAGCGGCTTTTTTAAGCCGCTTTTTAATTCGCTATTCTAAGCGTCAATTACAAAATTAATTGATCCCCTCTTTTTTTTATTCTAATTTTCTTTACAAAAAGGAGGGAACTTTTTATGGAAGAGAAAAAAAGCAAAGTTATAGTTGAAAATTCCAGCTTCGGGATAATCTGGGTAATCGGCTGGTTATTCACAATCGGCTTTCTGAAATTATCGTTTTGGCAAGGAGTGCTGGCAATACTTCTATGGGCATACTACCTGGGCGATCATTTCAGCAAGTAGAACTATTGCCTGAATTTTTTTGCTCTCAAATTGCAATCTACATAATAAGCAGATAAATATTTTATATAGTTGATTGAGTACCGAAATTTGTATGGATGTATGATCGTATGGATGTATGTTTTTAAAAAACAAACAAATTATTTAATCCTTTTACAAACTTATTGAGGGGAATATGGAAAAGAAATATTTGGATTTTATATCAAGAAATAAAAATATCAATAGAGGATACAGAAAACTAGAAGTTTGGATTGAAGCTGTTGAATTATTCAGATTGTTAAGAAAGAAGATGAAAAGTTTATCGGAAATTAATTACGAAATCCGGTCTCAAATTGAAGATTCGGCTTTATCAATTTCCTCAAATATTTCCGAGGGACATTGCAGAAGATTTTAAATTCAAATAAAAGAATTCTTGGACTTTATAGGGAAGAAATTTAATTCTAATTTCATACATCAATACAACCATACAATCATCCCAAACGGACTTAATGCAAATATGTATGATTGGATGAATGTACGGTTGTATTTTACACACTCTAACCTTTTCTCTACTTGAGCTCCTTCATCCACTGCTCTGCAAATGAACGCCCGGCGCTAACTGTTTCCTTACCGGCTCTGAAGCAGAGTTTCCATAAACTTGATTTGCTTTCATATTCCGGCTTTGCGAAAACTGTCATGTTATTTTCTTTGACCATTTTCTTTGCATTAAAATCTACATCTCCGGAAGCTTCTAAAAATTTTGTGAGCCACTGCTTAATAAGCGGATTAGCATTATTCGCAGGGTATTCTTTTTCCCATTCGGCAAGTTTTTGATTATAGTCGTTCATCTGCTGATCATAACCCTGCTTCATGTATCCTTCCATTTCTTTGCTGAACATAGGGTTATTCGGATCATCTAAATCTTTCAATTGCTTCTCATACATTTTTATGGTTTCATCGAACATCGACTGCTGATCTTTGGGCATTTTTGATTTACTTTCTTTCATATTGGCAATTCCCTGCTTAATAGATTCTCTTTGTTCGTTCTTCATTTGTTCCATTGTTTTAGGCTTTTCAGGTTCCTTAGGTTTTTTTGTTTCGCGGAATTCGCCGTATCGGTTTTTAAAATCTTCGGATTTTGTAAATTCTTTCACAAAATTTCCAACAGAATTAACAATACCTGCTCTTTCTCCGGCAGCAATATTTTTTAAATCCTTCGGATTCGGATACCAGAATGAGCTGTATGAACAGTTAGACCAGATCATATTTTTTGCCTGCTCATCGGAAAAATCAATTTGCTTTAAAATATCTTCAACTTTTTTGTCAATAATTCTGTTGATTGTAAAGCCGATTAAAAGAAATAGTGCCGGTATTAAAAAAATAATTTTTTTCATGCGGAGATTTCCCTCTTTTTTAAAATATTTTGATAGTAAAGAAAAGATAATTTACGGCCGAATGAGTTGCAACAAAAAAATTCCGAAAACAAAACGCAGGAATCGATTCGATTTTTAGAAATTAAAAATATGAAAAGCCATTACATTAAAACGCTGTAATTAATCCGACGCCCGCCTGTCCGAATTTCCCGGTAAAATTGTACGTAAATTCACCTGCTATTCTGAAATTTCTTCTCAGCAAATAACCTAAATTAATTGTAGCGGATTTATAGTTCAGCGCATTATCATCGGATTCAACCCAATTGCATAATGCGGCAGAATACCATTTACTGTCATCACCATCCGGCCTAAAGATCAGTTCGCCGAATGCACCACGAGTTTTAAATTCGGGTCCGCTTATATCTGAAAAGAATGGATTCTCATCTCTTCTTTCAACATATTGCAGATTCAGTTCTATAGATTCAACATTAAGAGTCAAATCCGGGCCGGCCATCCAGATTTCATTTATCCCTCTGAGAGGATTATCTCTTTCCAGCTGTTCCTTTCCCCAGTAGCCGAATCCGCCGATCCTCAGATAATCCCCGATATCCTGAGAAATCCTCCCGAAAAGATTTTTATAATTATCATTATCGAACGTCCTGAAAGAATTTGCGGCAGTTAATCCATTGCCGTTTAAAACTTCAGCAATAATATCGGTACCGGATTCAAATCCGTATGTCAGCATTATCCCGCGGTCATATGCCAGATTAATATTTGAATATCCCACAGCTGTTCTATAAATCCGGTAATCTTCAAAAGTAAGTCTCAGCTCCCGTTTAAATAACGGATCGGAAACCTGGAACTGTCCGAGGTAAAAATCCAGTTCGCCGCCGAATAAATTGTTAAACATTAAAAATGCATCTTCAAGTCCTGCAACTTCTCCTCTTTCGGAAAAGAAAAAATAGAAGTAGTAGGCTATATCTGTTGTTATTGAACCGCCGGATATCAGTTTGACAATATACGGCGCAGAAAAATCGGATTGATCTGAATTGTTATTGTTGTAAGTTACATATCCTTCAAGCCGGAGTGCCAGCGGGATATCCCTGATTAATGAAAGTTCATTATCGCCTGTTTCAACATAATACCGGGGTGCGTCTTTATCTTTTAAAACAAACCCGTTGCCGGCAAATTCATCTCCGTACGGTTTAAGTTTCGGGAATGGTGAATGGCAGGTTTTGCAGGTCATGTTATATTTTCTGGCGAATGCAGGAATTCCTAAAATCTGTTCGGTAAAAGTTGATGAAATAAACAATAGGGTAAAAAACAAGAGTATTCTGTTTTTCATTGGCAGCTACCCCGAAAAGTTTAAGTGTAAAAATTATTTAAGGTAAAATTGTAACAAAAGTAGAATGATCATTCACTTTAATGATCTCAGCTTCTTCCGGGACCCCTAAAAATTCTGCAACAGGTCCGACTAATTTTTGATAATTTAGTACCGCAGTTACTTTCACTGGTCCGGGCGCAGCTTCAAATGGAATATTAAAAGTGCATGTTTCAAGCTTAGTTTCCCTCGGACCTATTCTATAATCCACTCCAAGCGATTTTGTATTCCACTGCTGAATTGTCATTCTGCCCTGGGGATCAAAATAAGGCATTCTGAAAATCCTATCGCCTATTGGGATTCCATCTCTATTAACTCCTTTAAATTCCGGATCATTAAGAGCAATCCCCATATCCTGGTAAGCCAGTATGTTGCTGCCGATTGTATATTCTTCCCCGGCAAATCCTTTTTTATCAACCGGAATATGATATACATTTCCTTTTGAATCCACAGCTTCTACATGCATCCAGACGATTCTATCCTCTACGGAACCTGAGGGGAATTTATGTCCGGTTTTTTGATTAAACAAAGCAACGGTAAATTTAATTTGTTCTCCAGGCTCAGCTTCTTCAATATCGGGATGAATCCGCAGTTCAATTGTTCCTTTTACTTTACCCGGATCGTGAGCACCGTGGAAAAGATGCTGTCTTGTATCGCTGTATTCTTTCCCCATTGCGGCAGAAAAGCCGGGAGCGTAAGTCATATGGCAGTCATGGCATTTAACATTTTGTTTTGAATACGGACCTTCCTTCCATTCGAGATGAGTAGACTTGACCCAAATACCGTAAGGATCTTTCTCATTATGGCAAGTCCCGCAGAATTCCGCCGTACCAAGGAAATCGGATTTTTTCAGGATGTGCTCGGGAGAATTGTTTCCTTCACGCGGACCAAGTTTTATTTTACCCGGTTCCGAGATATAATTAAAATTAAAAGGAACATCACCGGCAAATCCGGTTATGGTATGACAAACATCGCAGTTAACCGACTCATTAGCTTTAGACATGTCGGAGGGTTTCGGAGGAGGAACATCTCCGGCAAGAAAAGCAATAGGAGTATGGCAACCGTTGCAGCCTGCTTTGACTCCGGCAACTACCGGATCTTTATCGGCATGCGGAACAGCTAATTTAAAATACTCAACTTCATCCCATAAATGAGTGTAAGCCTGCGACATCATTGCCTGGGTCCACTGTCGGTAAAAATCGTTGTGGCAGGCCGGTCCGCAGAACTTCGCTTCCCGGAAATCATCGTACTTTTTTGTTCCTAAAGCTTCATCGCTTACTTTAACCTGGGAATAAATACTAAAAGAAAATAAAACAGGGAAGGATAAAAATATTATTCTTTTCATAGCAGCCCCTCACATTAATATAAATTACTTACGGCTTAACATTTAACTGAGAGGTTAGTTGTGAATAGATAAATTTCCCTAATCACCCCATCTCCCGTAAACACTTGTGGAAATATACATCAATTGCGCTTTAATTTAAAGATACAAGCAGAACTATTAGTTGGAAGGAATTATGAAGTTAAGTTATGAAAGCATTGATGTTTGGTTTATACGTATTCAATTGTTATAATTTATTTTTTTAACTACAATAATAGTCTGTAGCACAGATCAGAATAGTTTCTAAATCGAAAATTTCTTTTTCATATTTTCTATTTTTACCCGCTAAACCTCCCTCTGAAAAGAGTTCAAATTAATTTTGAGAATTGTACCTTGTTATTGTTTAGAACATCAGTGATTAATCTAACATCCCGGAAAATATCTTATTGTGTCTGAGAAAATTATTTTTTAGGTTAATTCTACTGCTAGTTACGATGCATATACCCTGACCAAATGTAGAGCACAATCTATTCCTGATACTATCCCTTCAGAATATCTTTAAAAGTAGTTTTGACCAGTAAGAGTTTATTTAACATTCACAGTAGTGATATGATGAGAACCTTATTGAATATTTATATGCCTATACTAAAAAGACAATAAAAATGAAAATAAATCGAAGGCAATTCTTAAAGCTTTCAAGTTTAACCAGTGTAGGCATGTGGGCAGGGCTGCCTTCCTTTGCCCGATTTTTTGACTTCATTCCACCTGTTGAGCAAAACTTTATACCTATCATAGGAATTTTTCCTGATCCAAATTCAATCAAAGAAAACGGGGTTCACCTCCGCTGGGTACTTCCGCCTTCAAAAGGAATTCCGGACTCTCTTACAATTTTCAGAAAAGAATATGATGAAAAAGAAAACAATATCCTTGTCAGACCAGCTGAATCAGACAAAAAAACCTTGCCTGAAAAAATTAACGGGATTACTTTCAGCGGTCCTTTAAATACTTTTTCCCTGTCTGAAACAGATCAGGGGGAATGTTATGAAGTGAAGTCAATTAATCCTAATAATATTTTAAGGATTACATTTTCTTTAGGAGCAGACTTCTGCAATATACAGCTTGGAGTAATTAATCCGCTGGTTGCCAAATCCTATCACCAGGACGGCACTTTATCGCAATCGGTTGAAATAAATAGTCCTTCAGCTTATAGATCAATTTCATTTCAATCTGCAAACGGCCGGACAATAAAATATGTTGAGATCCCCATAAACTTCAAGTTCTTATACTTCATTGAATTCAACGGGAATCAATTTCAATGTGATAATCCCGATTGGGAAGAGATAGGTTTTATTGATAACCAAAACGATATAAATAATCAAACATTGTTTAAGAGAATTAATCCGGAAACAAAAAACTTTTATTTATCCAATGATTCAGAGAGGGGAAAATACGAAACGACAGCGAAGAAGTATGCAGGTTTGATGAGTGCTGTCCGTAATCCTTCGGAAGAGTATTTTCTTTTAGATGGATTCAGCAGCATAAATGATATCCCCCCCGATAAATTGATCTTGAAACCGAAAGAAGGGAATAAGGCAAAACTAAATGCATGGAACTTACTTATGTTCGGAAGCCTGGATCCTAACAATGCCAGAATGTTGGGGCTCTACTTTGTCGATAGTTCTGTTGAAAGCGAAGATGAGATTTATGATTATAAGGTTGAAGCAGATTATTTAATCCAGGGGAAAAAAATCCGTATTTGCGGAGTTGTGCAAAATGTCGGGGGGAAATACTCTTACGTACCGATCTTAAATAATCCGCTGACAGCAATTCAAACAGATAAAACCTGGTGGGAGTTTGATAAAGATTTTAATGAAACCCATTTTGGAAGAGTAAGACTGTCCTGGCCAATACCTGAGCATAATGCAAATAATGAATCATGGAAAAGATTTGTAGAACCCGTCGTTTACGCTTTACAGACAGATTCTCAGAAATCCAGGCTAATAACACCGCAGCCGGATGAATCTTCTTTATACTTTTTTGATCAAAGAGTAATAATCAAAAAGGAGGATATCAATTACACATTAACCGGAGTTGATATTTTCGGACAAACCGGAAATTCTTTAAAACAGAAAATAAAGCTCATTGACAAAGATATACCTCCACCGCCGGTTAAGCTTCAATTCAACTATTCAGGGAATCAGACCTTCTTGCAATATGAATATAGCGGTTACCAGTATTTAACTGATCCCGGGATCAGCAAGTTCACTGTGTTTCAGAAACTCGAATCAATATACTCCAAAAATAAAAAGATTAAGTACTCATCATTCGAAGAGTCAGGGAATACGGAAAATGGATTTAGGATAATTAAGGTTAACCTGCTGGAAAATACCGGGTCAGCTTTATTTGAGAACATACATTTTATAGAAAGTTTTGACGGCAGTAAACTTCCTGCGGCAAAAAGAAAAAAATTTAAAATATCAGCAGCCTCAGGCAATTCAGTCTCCTTTATTTCTTCGCATTTTTATATTCCCGAAGCGAAAGGAACTGTTCTTTTAGAAGCTGATCTCCGGGATAAAAACAACGGCTGGTTAAATATCGGCTCGATTAATTTCAGAAACCCGGATTTATCTTCAAGGTTAATCAGCTATATTCATTTCATTAAAAACTCGAATGATCCGACTCATTTTTCAGGAGATAGTTTGAATGATAATTCCTGCCTGCATACAATAGTATTATCATCAAACCTGAAAAGGAGAAGTGAGAATAAAAATCTTTTCGAGACCAATCCGCCGCCGCCTAACCAGGATGAATACACGGAAATATTTATTGACAGAGTTTTATTTGAATCAGATATTCTTACAGGCGGAAAAATTAGTATAGGAAATATCAATCATGAGATATCCTCTCAAAGTGCGGGCATTGCAGGAACAAATGAACAATCCCTTCAAACCAGGTTGATTATAAATACACATCTGAATGTTGATCCCGGAACACCGGTGCTGATCAGTTTACCTAAGATTGACAGCGACGATAATGAAAAGTACATACATAATTTTATAATATTCCGCATTCAGTCTGATGATAATTTAAACTCTAAAAGCGGCGGAGAAATTTTGCTGAGAGGTATAAAAAACTATAAGATAAATGAGAAAATAATTACTGAAACAATACCAATAGTTGCCCAGTTATTTTCTGATTTATATTTGGTTAATAACAGTGAATTGGAAGTGCTTGTAAAGATCGCAAAAAAAATAAGTTCACTTCCGGCGTCTCAGAATCTTACGGCTGAAATAAGCAACAGGATACTGTACTTCGGACCTTACATAAAGGACATATCAAACAACATAGAGCAAATTATCCTTGCGAATGATGAAGCTTTTAAAGCCGTTCAATTTGCCGTTGAAACTATTGATACTGAGGGGAATAAAAGTCCATTGTCATTATTCGGGCAGTTTATTAAAACAAGAAGCATAGAAGAGAAACCTCAAACTCCTGAACGGCCATTCCCTTGCGGTAATCCCGCGGCTGCAGAAGGTTTTTTAAAAATTCCTGACTCAGCAGGAAGATCGGCTTTTTGCCTGCAATGGAATGATATTAAAGACAGCTCCGGTAATTCCCTGCTGTACCGATACGAAGTGAGCCGTGCCCTCGATAAAACAATAATTACTGTACATAAAGATTTATGGCTGAAAGGACTTGTTGATTCTATATTGCCGGTTGATGAAAGAATTACAAATAACAATAATAGTCTACCTATTTCAAATAGTACTATTTCAGCCGGCAGCGGTTTAATTGATGCTGCTGCCGGTTACGGTTTTGCTGATAACATAAACCCGGAAATTTTTAAAGGAGGCAGATTAACACAGGGGACAGGCAATAACCGAAAGTACTATGAAGTTGTGAAATGCTTCAGGGATAATTCAAATCTCAGAATTGTATTGAGACAAATGGTTAAAACAGCGCTTGCAAATAATTTTACTGATCACTCATTATTACCATCAGGAAATTCTACTGCAACTGTTAATTCTATTTCTCAATTATCTAATTCCAATTTTACTTTAGAAGCGATTCCGGATTATAAACAAGTGTTAGATGATAATAACAGATTAATTGAGCTGGCGAATCTTTTACCGACAAATGAATTACCGGACATCCCGGACGGGCTCGGCGCTTTCAGTCTGGTTACCGGACAACCTTTACGGAACACAAATCAATTCCTAGATGATGTTCCGGGATTAGGAACCGGTCGTTTCCTCTACAAAGTCAGATCTGTCGATGCTTCGGAAAACCGTTCCAAATGGTCGCCTGCAAGTGTACCTGTTTTGCAGTTAGATACTACACCGCCGGAAAGAGTGGCTGAATTTGCAGGTCATAGCATTAATAACAAAGCGTTTTTGTTTTGGAAAAAATCAGATAACAATATCAGCGAATATATTTTTACTAGAACTCAAATAGGCAGTGAGATTAAAGTAACTTCAAGGATTCAGACTTCTTCATTTTCTGATAAACCTTTACAGCTGCTCAATGCACAGATATTAGTATTGGTTAATCCACTCGTTATCATTTTGCCGAATGACATTATTAACAAAGAACAAGCAATGGCTTTTCTAACCAGTCAATTTTCACTCTTCGAAATAATTGAAACAAACAGAAATTTAATATCAAATAACCGATATAAATTCGGGTTTACTTATGACGGTGCAGGCAATAAGATAATTCTGAAGCAAATTGATTTTTTTGTTAAAAGAGATGCGGGAATATTTTACGAGATAA
>JBLNGL010000696.1:0-7371 GCA_050264735.1 Ignavibacteria bacterium
ATTAAGCCGGCAAACCCGTCGCTTATAATATCTCCAAACATATTTTCGGCAACCAGCACTCCGTATATTTCCGGGTTTTTTGTCAGCCACATCATCTGCGCATCTATGTTTGTATCCCAAAGCTCAATGCCTGGATATTCTTTGGCAATAATTTTAGCTTCATTAAACATCATACCGGACGTTTCCCGGAGTACATTCGGTTTTTCGCAGACGGTTACATTCGTATAGCCGAATTTTTTTGCGTATTCAAAAGCTTCTCTAATAATTCTCCGGCATGCATTTCTGGAGACAATCCTTGTTGAAATCGCCAGATCTTCATCCGGCACATTCCTGAAGGATTTCATTTTAGGATGAGTTTCAAAAGCATCTCTGACAACCTTCGGCGGGTTTGTCCATTCAACTCCGGAATATAATCCCTCCGTATTCTGCCTGAAAATTACGGCATCAACCAATGGCTCTTCAAATCCACCGTTCTTTCTTCTGATAAAATTCAGCGGATTCCCTTTGAATGATTTGCAAGGCCTGATGGAGATATCAAGATTAAAATGCTGTCTTAAAGCTACGATAAGACTGAAATAAACATACCCCTTATCTTTCAGTTCAGGAGCAAGTTCTTTTGCTGCAGCATCTTTCGGTTTGCTTGTTATTGCGCCGAACAAACCTATCTTATATTTTTCCAAAAGTTCAATTGTTTTTTGAGGCAGTGCATTTCCTTCCCTGCACCAATATTCCCAGCCGATTTCGGCATAGATATATTCAGCATTAAAGTTAACAGCATTTAAAACTTTGACTGCTTCAGGAAGGACTGTTTTCCCGATTCCGTCGCCGGGCATTGCGACTATCGTTCTGGGCATATTATTATCTCATTTTTGTTGAAGAGTCTTTGTGTTTTATCCTCGTGAGATAAACCAGGCTTTTTAGTTTATCAAAATTAGATCTTAAAAAATCGTCAAGCAAGAAAAATTAAAATAGGCAAAAAACAATATTCTTTTCAGCAGTATAAGGATCAAATAATTTTTGGAAAGAAGTCTTTAAGTTTAATAAACAATACTTTATAATCTTTAACTATGAACACAAAAAATGTTATTATAATCGGCGGGGGATTCGGAGGATTGACTGCGGCAAAAATTTTGAGAAGAAATCGAGATATTAAGCTTACAATAATCGATAGAACGAATCATCATCTTTTTCAGCCCCTGCTTTATCAAGTCGCATCAGCGGCATTATCTCCGGGCGATATTGCCGTACCTATCAGAGCTGTGTTTGCAAATTCGCCTAATATAAAAGTTATTATGGATGAAGTAATATCCATCGATAAGCAAAAAAGAAAAGTTATAACACATGGAAAGGAATTCGAATTTGACTACCTCGTTGTTGCTGTCGGCTCTGCTCATTCATATTTCGGCCATGATGAATGGAAGAATCATGCCCCGGGGTTAAAGACATTGGATGATGCCTTATTGATTCGCGAGAAAATTCTTTATTCCCTTGAAACTGCGGAAAATCTGGAAAATGAAAAGGAAGCCAAAAAATATTTAACTTATGTAATAGTAGGGGGAGGACCGACAGGAGTTGAAATGGCCGGGGCAATATCTGAGATTTTAAAAAAAGAATTAGTCAGAGATTTCCGCAATATCAATTCTGAAAGTGCCAAAGTATATCTCATAGAAGGATTGCCAAAACTTCTTTCAGCATATCCGGATGACCTTTCTGAAAATGCAAAAGTCACCCTGCAGAAAATGGGTGTAGAGGTAATTCTGAAAAAAATGGTGACTGAAGTGAATGAGAATGGGATAAAGATGGGAGACGAATTCATTAAAAGTAAAAATATAATCTGGGCATCAGGAAATACAGTTTCACAACTACTGCAATCTTTAAACACCGAATTAGATAAAATCGGCCGGGTGCTTGTAAATAAAGATTTATCCTTAAAAGACGCTCCGGAAATTTTTGTAATCGGAGATGCAGCTTTAGTTAAAGGAAAAGACGGGAAATTACTTCCGGGTATTGCCCCCGTAGCAATTCAGGAAGGAAAATATGTCGCCAAAATAATAATTAAAGAAAATAATTCGGCACCTCGTAAACCATTCACTTATTTTGATAAAGGAATGATGGCTACTATCGGAAGGGCTAAAGCAGTTGCATTAATCGGCGGTTTTAAGTTTACCTCTTTTTTTGCCTGGCTGTTGTGGTGCGGCGTTCATATTTTGTTTCTAATAGGCTTCAGAAACCGTTTCAGAGTCATGGCCGAATGGGCATGGTATTATATTACTTTCAGGCATGGGATTAGGTTGATTACCGGGAGACAGTTTAAAAAATTGCCGCATACCAAATCTAGCTGGGAATATTAAATTTCCGGTTACTCGTGAAAATATTTATCTTTTGTCTGAGAATTAAAAAATGAAAAATAAAAACCGTGCACCATTGAACCGGACCATTAATCTTTCGAAAAAAGAAATATCAGGTTTGAAAAAATCTTTGCATAAATTAAAGTATTCCATCACCCTTAAAGATGCAGAGAATAAAATTTTCAACAATGATCTGTTTAAAGCTGAGAACCTTCTTCCCTCAAATTTTATCGATCTTCTTTTCGTGGATCCGCCCTATAACATTTACAAGAAATTTAATCAGACTTCTTTCAGGCAGATGGATTTTAATCGGTATAAGGAATGGATTGATTCCTGGCTTTCAAAAATGATAAGGCTGCTGAAACCTAATGCATCAATTTATATCTGCGGAGACTGGAGTTCTTCATCCGCTATATTCGAAATCGGGAAAAAATATTTTAAAGTACAGAACAGGATTATATGGGAAAGGGAAAAGGGGAGAGGTGCCAAAACAAACTGGAAAAACTGCACCGAGGATATATGGTTTTTTACCATGTCGGATAATTTTACTTTTAATATTGATGCAGTAAAAATCAAAAGGAAAGTCCTGGCTCCTTATAAAGACAAAAACGGAAAGCCGAAAGACTGGAAGAACGATCATAACGGGAATTACAGGATTACATATCCTTCAAATATCTGGACAGACATAAGCGTACCTTTCTGGTCAATGCCGGAGAATACCGACCACCCAACGCAGAAACCGGAAAAGTTGCTGGCAAAAATAATTCTCGCAAGCTCAAATCCGGGTGATATGGTATTCGATCCGTTTTTAGGATCGGGAACTACAGCGGTTACTGCAAAAAAGCTGGGCAGGAAATTTTGCGGAGTCGAAAAAGATGAATACTTTTGCTGCTTGACAGAAAAAAGATTAAAGCTTGCAGAAAAAAATATTACAATACAAGGTTTCAGCGGAGGAGTTTTTTGGGAAAGGAACTCCTTAGTGGAGCAAGGAAAAAGTAAAAAGGAAAAAACACAAAGAAATTAATTTTAAAAACTTATTTTAGTCCTACTTTTGCCTTTTTCCTTTTACCTTTTTCCTTGTTTTCCGGGTGCTGTTTAACAAGCTGGTGCCCAACCCCGTGAGGTCCGGAAGGAAGCAGCGGTCAGCATTCAGTTTGTGTAGGCAGTTACCCGGTTTTTATATTTACTCTTACTCTTACTCTTAATCTTAATCTAAATCTTAATCTAAATCTTAATCTTTATCTATTAAAGTATTCAACGATCAATGCTCAATTTTCAATTCTCAATTTTTATGCCTGTAATTGGATATTGTAAGTTGAACATTGAGCATTGAAAATTATTCAGAGATGATCAATACTCAACCGTCAGTTCCGAAATTTATTTAAATGCTTTAGGCGGGATTAAAAATTCTAGTATTCCTTTTCCGATTCTTGCTTTATTCTGGAAGCATATTTTTGCAATGGCACATTTTTTAAATTCAACGAAGCCGCCGGAGATTGAAGTCAGCCTCGAAACATGTTCCGAAAAATCCGGTTCGTGGCCCACGAATGCCAATTCCTCACCTCCCAGAGAATTTGCCAATTCGATCAGTTGCTCGGTCTTTGTTCCACACGAAATTCTTTTATCAATAATTATATCTTTTTTATAATCAAAAACTTCGGAAACTATTTTTGCCGTCTGGATTGCCCTTGTAAGCGGAGATGAAACAATAAAATCAAATCCTTTAGTTAAATTTTTCCAGCCTTGCGCGCAGGCTTTCGCTTTTTGTTCCCCTTCGTTTGTTAATTTCCTATCGTTGTCTTTTATATTTTCTGATGATTTTTCTGCATCTGAATGGCGTATTAAGTAGATATTCATTCAAACCTCTGTTTAAAATTCTGTTTTCTCAAATGCCCGCTGGCAGGCTGTGAAAAGATTATTCTATTTGCGGACTTTGAACCGGCTGAGTAAAGTTTGTAATTTGATTTAAAATAAACTGCTTAAATAAATCATACTGGCTCCGGTAGCTTTTCGCTTCATCACTATAATAAAATGCATCGGAAATATTTCTTCTGAATCCCGGAGTATTAATCTGAGTTAAAATTGTATCTCTGTTAAACTTCTGAATCTTCTGAGTATTTATGCTCTTAGGTTCTTCAAACTTGGTGAATATTCTTAATGCAAGATAAACCGAATCATCTTCAAATTTGTACAAAGATAGTCTTTCAAATTCGAGAATCTCTTTTGAATTAAATGATTCCATCAATTTAATAAACTGTATGCTGTCAACTGTAAGCTGTTCTATGGAAAGCCAGCCGTTGAGCGATTTATCGATCAGAAGAGGATTCATCCATTGGTCGTAAACCGCAAACCGGTTTAAAAGTGAGTTTGGGTACTCAATTAAAACAGCCAGTAATTTTTTATTCGGTGCTACCTGAAGACTCTCGACCTTCAGTTCATTAAAAGCCGGGCCTGGAGTACTCTGATCGATTAAACCTGCTAGCGAATCGTTTGCAATTTTACTCCCGTTTGCTGCGAGTACCACTAGCTGTCTCAGACCGGAAGCATTTACTTCAGACCTGCTGATTTTTTTCTCGGGTATTTTACACCCGGAATAAATAAAAATAAAAGCCGTTAAAAAAAGAGGCAGAGTTTTCATAAATAAAAATTCTTAAGCTCTATTTAAGCCCATGTTGAAAAAAATTTATGGACTAAAATAAGCATTATTTTATTTTTTTGTTAGTTAAGGAAATTGTTTTTGAGAGAAGTGGACATTTTCCTTGAAGACATCTCCAATGCAGCAGTTTTTAAACCCAAATATAAATTATCGGGCTGAACCGTATGAATTTTTACGACCGGGATAATCCTTTGATGTTCAGGTATTTTTTCTGAATTTCCGATAGGCAATCCGGAATGATATACATTTTTGCGGTCAATAAGTATTTTAGGCTGAGGTGCAATAAAATACCTTCCGCTGTAAATTTCCTGATATCTTTTGGGAAGAGATGAATATAATTCATAGTAGTCCGGGTAAAGATAATTTTCAAATCTGTTTGCAAAACCGATTGACACTGCATTATTTCCGCTGTGCACAAGTACAGGAGTACCTGAACTTACCGATTCAAATAATTCATTCGATGTCTGCCTGGAAATTCTAATGCAGCCATGCGAGCTTCTTCTTTTCCCGAGATTCCTGTAATATCCGTTTCCTTGAAGCGCATGAAAACCGATACCGTGATTAAAGCCCATCCAATTAATTAAAAGAGTACTGTCAAACTGGCGGGAATGCCATTCTTTTAATTTGGCTTTAATAACAAAAAGCCCTTCCTGTGTATCTACGCCCTCTTCGAGACGTGCTGTTCCGCTGGAAATCAGGAATTCTTTAGTTTCGCCGTTTCTTTTGTGCAGAAACCCCTTTTGAAGCTTAAGATTTACTTCGACGAAAGATGAATCAAAAGTATACAAAGTATCACGAAGAGATGAAAAATCATTCGTGAGAAATTTAAATTGACCGGTTACTTTAATCCAATTTTCTTTCGAATTATCATTAGGTTTAAGAAAATTAAGATTTAAATATACCAGTGTGAAAATGAATGAAACTACCGAATATTTGAACATTTTACTTATTATTTGAGAAGTGTTTTATTAGAATTTCTGCTTTCTGTTTGCCCACCAATTTTAGTAGATCATCATACGTGCTGTTCCTTACCGCCGAGACGCTGCCCAAATTTAATAACAATTTATATGCCGTATTGTGACCAATTCCCTCAATTTCAGTTAATTCCGTCTTTATTGTCCTTTTTGTCCTTCTGTTCCGATGAAAAGTAATTGCGAATCTATGCGCTTCATCTCTTACCTGCTGCAGGAGTTTTAACCCTGAAGATGTTTTTGAAATACTTTCAGGTTCGGATTGATTAGGAAAAAAAACTTCTTCCAGTCTCTTTGCCAATCCTATAATATTATAATTTTTTATATTCAATTCATTCAAAACTTCAACAGCACTGGAAAGCTGTCCTTTACCGCCGTCAACCATAATCAGATCGGGAAGCGGAATACCTTCTCCAATTACCCTGGTGTATCTTCTT
This sequence comes from Ignavibacteria bacterium, assembly GCA_050264735.1. Classification (GTDB taxonomy): domain Bacteria; phylum Bacteroidota; class Ignavibacteria; order Ignavibacteriales; family Ignavibacteriaceae; genus DATKLQ01. The sequence continues at coordinate 6,413 of JBLNGL010000696.1, forward strand.
CTGATCACTTCCCGCATACTGGAGAAATCATCGGGACCGTCAACATCATTTATAATAAACTTCCGGTATAGACTTTTTTTCGGCTTTCCGTCTTCAAAAACAACCATACTTGCAACTGTATCCGATCCCTGGATATTTGAGATATCAAAACATTCAATTTTTCTAGGCAAGGCTTGTAGTCTTAGATCACGCTGAAGCGCGGCAACGGAATAAGGAGTTTGCCCTTCATGTTTCATTCTTTGAAGCTGAATCTCTTTTAACTGCAGTACAGCATTTTCTTTGCACATATTCAAGAGAGACTTGAGCCCTCCTCTCTGCGGGATAATAAACTTTGATTTTCCGTTTCTGCTGTTATAGTTCACAGCTTTAATATTAAGCCATTCGCAGAGAGTTTCTGCATCAGGCGGTTCTGTTTCAATAACTATCTCTTTCGGTATTTCGACAAAGTCGCCGTAATAAAATTTAATGGCGGCAGAATAAATGCCGGGGAGATCTTCTCCCTCTTCAATAGATAACCGGATCTGTTTTTTTCCTACAAGTTTGCCGTTTCTTATATTGAAGACGGAACAGGCAGCATCCTTCCCTTCAAATGCAATCCCGAAAACATCCCTGTCCATAAAATCTTCGCTTACAATCTTTTGTTTTTCAGAGATCACCCGAAGCTGTTCTATCCTGTCCCTTATCTCCGCCGCTTTTTCAAATTCAAGATTTTTAACCTGTGCATTCATTTTAAAGGTTAAATCTTTTATCAGGTCGTCTGTTTTTCCTTTTAGAACTTTTGCTACCTCATTTACCATTTCATTGTAGGATTCCCGGTTAATCAATCCCTCGCAAGGTCCGTCGCATTTTTTAATATGATAATCAAGGCACACTTTAAATTTCCTTTTTTCAATTGCCTCGGCAGTTATATCAAGCCTGCAGCTCCGGATTTTAAATATCTGATTAATCATCCTAAGGGA
>JBLNGL010000697.1:0-3393 GCA_050264735.1 Ignavibacteria bacterium
CAATATTGTCTGCGGATTTTTCGAATTTATCGCAGCAGATCCGGTTAGCGGAAATGGCGGATCCCGATTGGATTCACTGCGATGTAATGGACGGTCATTTTGTACCGAATATTACTTTCGGTCCGTTGATTGTCAAAGCTGCCAGAAAAATAACAAAGCTTCCTCTCGATGTGCATTTAATGATTTCAAATCCGGATGAATATTTGGAGCGGTTTGCCGAAGCCGGAGCGGATCATATCATTGTTCACCAGGAAGCGGCGGTTCATCTGAACCGCACTATTTTAAGAATAAAAGAATTAGGTTTAAAAGCCGGTGTTGCATTAAATCCGTCTACGCCTGTAGAATCGTTAGCTTATATTGCCGAGTATATTGACCAGGTTTTAGTAATGTCGGTAAACCCGGGATTCGGTAATCAGGAATTTATACCTAATTCATTAAGAAAAATTGAAGAAACTGTAAGATTAAGAACCAGATACAATGCGAAATTCTTAATTGAAGTTGACGGCGGCATCAATAAAGAAACAATTGCATCCGTCCTTAAAGCCGGCTGCGATGTTTTTATTGCCGGGTCTTCAATTTTTAAGGCCGATAATATTACAGCGGCAGCAGCTGAATTAAAAAATATCCTGAGGCTGTCAAAAGGGATAGTAGTTTAATTTTGACCTTATGCAGCTTTCGCTGATCTCAATACCGCATCGATAAAAGCTGCGGAATAACAAAAACGCATATTGATAAAAAACATTCCGGAACTTTGGAAGAGGGAAGATTCTGAGATTGAAATTTATCGTCGAAATGAAATTTTGATTGATCATCCCGAACAGTAAAATCACCGGCATTGCACGGTAGAAATAAGAATTTTTCTTTTATAGGACGAAGCGACAGCTTCCTCCGTTTAAATTTAATAATCGGCACAGACTAATAATAAATTTATTTTAATTGGGCAAATCCGGTGCTTCGACCTACAGTTAAATAGTTTTCAATTGGCCGAAGATAGCGCTTCGACCTAAATATAAAAACGGCAAAGTAATTTGATTAGTCAGATTATCAGTCTCTCCTTTAAAGATGTGTATGAAAGATACAAGGATGAATACCAGATCATCGGCGATTATTATTCGAAAAATCTCCTGGCGCTTGAGATAAAAAATACAACAGTACCTTTTCCCGAAAAGCTCGAAAACGTCAACTTACCTTTTAAAAAAAATAATAATCTGATTTTTTTCGGCTTATTTACCAATTTTAAGTCTCTTCTTAAAAATGAATTCGTTTTGAAAAATAATGAGCTTAAGCAAAGCATTGAAGCCTGCCTGAAAAATTTCGAAGACTTCGACTCGATAAATTATAAGATTAAGAAAAGAAATTTTGTTTTTAATAAATCCTATATAATGGGGATTTTGAATGTAACTCCGGATTCTTTCTCGGACGGGGGACATTATTTTGATCGAAAAGCCGCAGCGGTTCATGCTATTAAGATGATTGATGAAGGGGCGGATATTATTGATATCGGGGGAGAATCAACAAGACCGGGTTCTGATCCGGTTCCGGAAGATGAAGAATTGAACAGGGTAATTCCGGTCATTGAGAAAATTTTGTCCGAAAAACCGGATGCACTAATTTCAATAGATACAACAAAGCATAAAGTTGCCGATGAAGCTTTAAAGCACGGAGCATCGATTGTAAATGATATAAGCGGATTGACTTTCGATCCTGAAACACTGAGTGTCGTGAAAGAACATGATGCTTCCCTGATAATCATGCATATAAAAGGCACGCCTAAAAACATGCAGAAAGATCCTGTTTATAAAAACATGATCGAAGAGATATATGATTTTCTTGATTCACAAGGCAGAAAAGCAAAAGAGGCCGGAATTAAAAATATTTTTATTGATCCCGGAATAGGATTCGGTAAAAAGATTTCAGATAATTTCGAAATTATAAAAAGGCTTGCTGATTTTAAAAGCCTGGGATATCCGATAGTAATCGGCGTATCCAGAAAATCTTTTATAGGAAAAACTTTAAATTTGGAAGTTTCGGAAAGAGATCATGCAACAGCTTTAGTTGAATCGGCCGCAGTAATGAACGGAGCAAAACTAATTAGAACACATAATGTTAAATTTGGGGTTCACGTTTCGAAATTAGTTAGTAATATTGCGTATTGAATTTTTAAAACTCTGAATTCCTTTCCCGCAAAGCACCGCTGCGGTGCAAAGCGGGATCCCGTTAGCGGGATAATCTTTTAATCTTTAAATTTCTTAATGTTTGATCTTTTTAAAATAGGATTTGTAACCGTAACATTTACAGATCTGATAGATATTGCAATAGTATCGTTCATCATTTACAAACTGTATACATTGCTGCGCGGTACTATTGCTACCCAGATATTTGCAGGGCTTATGATAATCCTGGTGTTTTCATTTATTTCCCAAGTTGCAAATTTAAAAGCGCTTAGCTGGCTGCTAAAATTGATAACGGATATTTGGGTAATTGCATTTTTAATTCTATTTCAGCCCGAAATAAGAAGACTGCTGGTGATTGTTGCAAAGAATCCTATATTTAAAATATTTGTGAAATCAGAGCCTCCGGAACCTGCCTCAATAATAACTGAAGCCGCATTTGAGCTGTCGCAGCATCAGCATGGCGCCTTAATGGTTATCCTTAAATCATCCGGAATAAGAGGGCTCACTGAAACCGGCGACCAGATTAATGCGAAGCTCAGCAAGGATCTGTTAAGATCTATTTTTTTTCCAAGATCGCCGCTGCATGACGGGGCAGCAGTCATAAAAAATAATACAATTGAAGCAGTCAGATGTACACTACCCCTGTCGTCTACCACTTCCTTAAACGGAGAAGCATTGGGAATGAGACACCGGGCCGGATTGGGAATATCGGAACAGGCAGATGTAATAAGCGTAATTGTTTCGGAAGAAAGCGGAAGTATTTCAATTGCAGAGAACGGAGAGTTAATTAAGGGGCTTTCAAAAGAAGCTCTCAGGAAAAGACTTACAAAAGCATTTAAAGCACCTGCCGAAGGGGGCGTAAAAACTATAATTGAACAGTATCTTAAAGAAAAATAATCCGGCTCGTATAGTTGAATAAGCTCTATCCGGCCGGGTATTAGCAATTCTTTATTCAATCATGTTTTTTCTAAATCCGGTTTTTACTAATTTAATTTTGCCTAAATTTTGAAATGAGCACAAAGATAACCTGAAACGCATGGCAGGAGACTGACAAGATGCCGGGGCATCCATAAAAACCCAATTCTAAATAACGGTAAAATCACTTTTTATGAATAAAAAAAAGTGGGAAATAAAAGAGCTGTCTCCGTCCGAAACACTAGCGGGTGCATCAAAAAAAGTTCTCTCAGTCAGGTTAAATGACCTTTTATCTTCTATCAAA
>JBLNGL010000698.1:0-2632 GCA_050264735.1 Ignavibacteria bacterium
AAGCCTTAAAATCTGTTTTAAAAAAAGCAAAAAGCAAGAGGGTGAAAAAAATCAGTTTAAACAAAAAAGCAGATAAGAAGGCAGTTTTAAAGAAGCATGCAGTGCATAAAGGAACCGGCGATAAAAAGAAACCGGAGTCAAAATCAGGACTACATGCAAAAATAGAAATATTGAAGACTGAAGCTCCGGAAGTGAAATCTAAAAAGATCGAGTCAATAAAGGGCTACAGCAAAAAAGAATTGGATCATTTTAGAGAATTGATTATACAGAAGCAGAATGAAATTATTGAGCAGCTTCAGAATCTTAAGGAACAAATGCTCGATCCGACAACCGGAGAATACATAAATGAAAATTCTCCCTATTCACTTCATATGGCTGAACAGGGAACCGATGCAATGGAAAGAGAAAAAACTTTCTTATATGCTCAGAGAGAAAACAAGTTTTTAGGTTATCTGGAAGATGCATTAAAAAGAATTGATGCAGGAACTTACGGTATTTGCATTGATTGCATTGATGAACCGCAGCATCTATGCGAGACGTGCCCGCTGATCCCGAAAGAAAGACTTGAGGCGGTTCCTCACAGCCAGCTCTGCCTTCCTATGAAGCAGAAGCAGGAAAAGAAATAAGCCAAAAATAATCTCGCAAATAGGCGGAATAATTGAAAGTATTGTACTTAACGTTCTTTGTCCTTCTTTTTGATCAAATTACAAAATTATTTGTAAAAGGTTTTTATATTCCTTTCTTGAATTTACAAATCCAGGGCATGACTCATGGCCAGAAGAATACACTCATCGATAATGTCCTGAACATTACATTCATTGAGAACCCCGGAATAGCTTTCGGTTTTGATTTTGGTTCGGATTTCAAAATGCTTATTACGATAATCACCATTGCCGCAAGCATGGGATTATCCATTTACTTGTTCATAATCCGTAAAAAGAAGTTAAGCTTAAGGCTGTCTGTTGCATTAATTCTGGGAGGAGCATTAGGTAATTTAATTGACAGAACCTTTTACGGTATATTTTACGGCTACGCACCGCTTCTTCACGGCAAAGTTGTAGATTTTATAAATATCAGGGTTTTTGACATCTATATTTTTAATAAGATTCTCGGAAATTATATTTTCAACATTGCAGATCTGGCTGTTACAGCCGGAGTAGTCCTTCTCCTTATTTCCTACAACAGGGAGAGGAAAGAAAATATGGAACTTAAATCTTCCTTCCAAAACTATCTAGCCGGCTCTCCCGAAGAGGAATAATTTGAAAGTACTTTTCATAACCCTTGCCATAGTTATTCTTGATCAAGCTTCTAAGATCATAGTTAAAGGTTTCAGCTTATCTTTTTTTGATTTTCATCATAAAGGGATGCACCACGGACAGAAAATACAAGTTATCGGTGATTTTTTCAGACTTACTTTTGTTGAAAATCCGGGAATGGCTTTCGGTTTTGATCCCGGGCTTGGTTATAAATCATTGATTTCAATCTTTTCTATTATTGCCAGCGCGGCGCTGCTTCTTTATATATATTACTCAAGAAAACAGGTGCTGAGTTTAAGAATAGCTCTTGCTTTTATTCTAGGCGGAGCAGTCGGTAATCTGATTGACCGGATATTCTATGGAGTTTTATATAATTATGCACCTCTTTTTTATGGGAAGGTAGTGGACTTCTTAGATTTTGATTTCTTTGATGTTACTCTTTTCGGCAGAAGCTACGACAGATGGCCGGTGTTTAATTTTGCCGATTCGGCAGTAACAATTGGAATAATAATTCTGCTGTTTTTTTACAGAAAGGGTTCGAGCGAAGAAAAAACTCCCGCGGCCGAATCCGGCAGTCAGGAAATGCTTAATTCTGATGAACAGTCCTCTGAGTCAGGGATTAAAGAACTTTAGTAAATTTCTGAATAAATTAAATCCGTTTTAACCCCGCATGAATGATTACGAAAAAGAAATACCGTTTTAAAATTCCGGATGGGAAAAAAAAGGAGAGAATAGATCTTTTCCTTACCGGATCCATAGAAAATGCAACACGGTCAAAGGTTCAGAAATTAATTGAAGCTGAATTTGTTACTGTAAACGGGAACTTTGTTAAACCTAGTTACCAAGTGCAGTCGAATGATATTATTGAAGCAGAAATACCTGTTTCGCCACGGCCGGAATACGCGGAACCGGAAAATATTCCGCTGGATGTTATTTTTGAAGATGACTATCTTCTTGTAATTAATAAACCTGCCGGAATGGTTGTCCATCCTGCATATGCAAATTATACCGGGACACTAGTAAATGCTCTGCTTTTTCACACTAAAAAATTAAGCGGAGCAGGTGAAACCGAAAATAACCGGATAGACCTTGAGCGGCCCGGAATCGTTCATAGAATTGATAAAGATACAAGCGGGCTTCTACTGGCGGCAAAAGACGATTGGACACATGCAAAACTTTCCGAACAGTTTGAGAAACATTCTATTGAACGGGAATATTGGACAGTAGCGTGGGGAAATTTTAAAGAGAAAAAAGGAGAGATCGGACTAAATATCATCAGGAGCAAGTCGGACAGAAAAAAATTCAGTTCGAGCAAAACGGAGGGGAAAGCTGCAATAACATTTTATGAAGTTCTAGAAGAATTTGATTTCACATCC